>JAEUQD010000594.1 GCA_016789925.1 Bryobacterales bacterium
TTGCGTGGCTGGCAGAATTACTTCCGCCAGGGCTCGGTCAGCCGGGCCTACACCATCGTGAATCGCTATGTCGAGCAACGGGTGCGGTCGTTTCTGCGCCGCCGCCACTTGTCCAGCGGGGTCCGCGGGACCCGCCGGTTCTCCACGGAAACCATCTTCGGAGTCCTCGGCGTCCACCGCTGCACCCGGTCAAGCGAGCCTGCGTGGGCTTTCCCGTGAAGTCTGTCGGAGAGCCGGATGCCGGAAATCGGCCCGTCCGGTTCGATGAGCGGGGAATGGAAACGGGACCTTCGCGCACCCGCGCCATTCCTCGACTCTACTGGGCGGCCATTCCCTCTGGACGATGCATGTCCTACAATCGGGAGAATGATTGTTTCAGTGGCGTTTCTCCTGTTTTGGGCGCCTCCGGTCGCGGAGCCCGGGCTGAAGTTCAGCGTGTATGCCACGGCGGGTGACGTGAGCCGCTATCTCCTGGACACGGCTCAACGCGGGCGGGCCGAGGCGGCGATGCAGCGCCTCAACATCTCGCGGATCTTCCTGGAAGGGCGGCGGGGCGACGAGTATGTCGCGCCGGCGCAACTGCGGATGCTCCGGCAATATTTCGCCGGGCGGGGCATGGAAACGACCGGCGGCATCGCCACGGTGCCCGGCAAGGTGTTCGGGGCGCGGCAGAACGAGAAACTCGGGTGGTTGAACTGGGAGTCCGGGCAAACGCAGAAGGACATCGCCAACTTCTTTCGCGAGAACGCAGCGGTGTTCGACCAATTGATTGTCGACGACTTCTATTGCACCGGTGACACGTCGCCCGAGTCGGCGAAGGCGCGAGGCACACGATCCTGGGGCGATTACCGCCAGGACCTGATGGCGAGTTTGGTGGACCCGTTAATCGTGCAACCGGCGCGGGCGGTAAACCCGCAGGAGCGTTTGATCATGAAGTATCCGCAGTGGTATGACCGGTTCCACCTGTTCGGGTATAACCCGCAGCGGTTGTCGGGCAAGTTCGACCAGATCTGGGTGGGCACGGAGGTGCGCAACCCGCTGACGCAGCGGATGGGGTTTGTACAACCTACGCAAGGCTACATGAACTTCCGCTGGATTACGTCGGTGGTGGGCCCGAAGGTGGTGGGCGCGTGGTTCGACCATATCGAATCCACCGGGCAGAATGTTGTCGATCAGGCTTACCAGAGCGTCCTGGCGGGCGCGCGCGAACTCACGTATTTCCACTTGGGCGATCTGGTGGAAGGCCACCCTTCGCACGCAATGATCGAGGCGGCGCTTCCGGAGTTGACTGAACTCGCCGGCCGCGTGGCTGGCCGCCAACCATCGGGTGTGGCCTATTACAAGCCGGTCGCGAGCGGGTCCGACGGCAATATGTACCTGATGGATTACCTTGGCATGCTGGGGTTGCCGGTGGTTCCCGTCTCGGCATACCCGACAGAAGCACGCGTCCTAGTATTGGGCATCCAGGCGGCGGCGGACCCGAAACTGTTGCCTTCGGTGGAGCAGCACCTTAGTACCGGTGCCACGGTTGTCGTCACACCGGCCTTGTTGCGCGCAGCCGGTTCCGCATTCGAGCAGTTAGCGGGTGTGAAGGCCGGTGCCGAGCCGCAACCGGGTCTCGCTACAGCGGTGGAATTCGATAACCTCTACTTCCCCACGGCTCCGCTGGAGATTGACCGCGCCGTTGCGCTCATCGATGCGAAGATCGTCGCGCAAGCCGTGGAGGGAGATGGGCGGCAACCGCTGATAACAGCGCGGACAGTCGGGTCCGGACAGGTATTGCTGTGGAACCTGCGCACCTTCACCGAGGAGGATTTCAAGAAGACCGGCGAGTGGTTGCTGGCTCCGCAGCCGCTGGGGTTGCCGCACCTGGCTCAGCCGGTGATCGACATGATTCGCAAGCGCTTGGGCGTGCCACTTTCGGCGCCTTCGGGCATGGGGCTGTACCAGTTGGGTTCGGACACGTTCTTCTATAATTTCCAGAACCACGACGTGAATGTCGTCTTTCAGGGAAGGACGCTGCAAATCGGAGCAAATCGGCTGGTTCGCCTTGCGGGCCGGATACAATGACACCTATGTCCCTTGATCCTACGGTAAGCCGGCGCTCGTTTGCGCTCGGGCTGGCAGCCGCCGCTGCCGCCCCGGCTCAGTCCTCGTCTTTAAAGAAAATCAAAGATCTTGTCATTTACACGGACGACCAATATTACTGCGCGTTTCCCTCCGTCGTTCGGCGCTCCACGGGCGAGTTGATTGTCGCCTTCCGGCGCGCGCCCAACCGGCGCCTTCTGGGGCACAAGGGCTATTCGCACACCGACCCCAACAGCTATCTGGTACTGGTGCGGTCACGCGACAACGGGGAGACGTGGACCAAGGATCCCGAACTCATCTTTGCGCACCCCATGGGCGGTTCGCAGGACCCGTGCCTGCTCCAACTCAAGGACGGGTCGATCATCTGCGCCAGCTACCTGTGGACGTGGCTCGACCGGCAGGCCGGGTCGAAGACGAAGGCCAGCAGCGAACTGGGCCAGTACGTGTTTCAGGGCGGCTACCTGGTGCGGTCCGAAGATGGCGGCAAGACGTGGAAGGGCCCCATCTATCCGCCGCCGGTGCCCGCCAGCCGCCCGGTGCTGGATGCTGCGGGAAAACCGCTTCCGGCCTACAATCGCGGGTCGATGTATCAGGGCAAGGACGGCCGGGTGTACTGGGTAGTGGCTTACAGCAAGGACGGAGGGACACGCGAGACGGACGTGCACCTGATGATTTCGGCCGACCGGGGTGACACGTGGACGTACTCTTCCGTAGTCGCCACCGACGCCAAGGTCACGTTCAACGAGGCATCCGTCTATGAAACGCCCAAGGGCGACCTGGTCTCTTTCATCCGGACCGCCAACTTCGACGACCACACCGTGGTGTCGCGGTCGCGCGACCACGGCAAGACGTTCGAGCCATGGCAGGACGCGGGTTGGCAGGGGCATCCGCATCACGCGGTGCGTCTGGCCGACAATCGCGTGCTCGTGGTGTACGGGTACCGCCACAAGCCGTATGGCATCCGCGCGCGTGTTCTCGACCCCGAGTGCACGAACTTCAAGACAGCCGAGGAGTTTGTCCTCCGCACCGACGGTGGCGGCGGCGACCTCGGTTATCCCTGGGCCGTTGTCCTGCCCAACCGGCAGGTGCTGGTCACCTACTACTTCCAACAGAACGACGGCCTGCGGCACATCGCCGGCAGTTTGCTGTCCTATTGATGCGCCCGCTTACGTTTCTCCTCCTGGCCGCAGCCGCCTTCGGCCAGGAGGCCTACCAGCTTCGCGAACTCCCGTCGCAACGCGTCACCGTGGCGCAGGGTGGTTACTTTCCGCGGCTGGTGAAGGCAGCGAATGGAGACCTGCTCTCGTTCTTCAAGACGGGGGCAGCACACATTGGGAAGTCGGGACGCGCGTCGATGTCGCGCTCAACCGATGGCGGACTCACCTGGAGCACGCCGCAAACCGTGTTCGACCGGCCCGATGCCGACGACGGCATCATCGCTACGGGAGTGATGCGCGATGGCATGATATACGCCGCGGCCGTCTCGTATACGTGGAACAGCGAGCGATACGGCTTCGACGGCTGGCGCGCCAACCCGTGGCTGATCACATCTAAAGACAATGGCCAAACCTGGGGACCGCCGCGGCAGATC
>JAEUQD010000618.1 GCA_016789925.1 Bryobacterales bacterium
AGTGTCTCCAAGGGCAGCAGTTTAGACATTGCCTTTTCTCATCTCCTCCGCCATGTAATCGCAGGCGCGCCACGCCAGCGCATTGATCGTCAGCGTCGGGTTCTTATCCGGGTTCGACACGAAACTCGCTCCGTCCATGACAAACACGTTCTTCACTTCGTGCGTCTGACAATAGCCGTTTAAGACGGAATTCTTCGCGTTGGTGCCCATTCGGGCACCGCCCACTTCGTGGATGATCGTGCCCGGTATCGAAATCCCGTCGGATTCCCGCTGGGCCGCGCTCAACCCGGTGACCCTTCCGCCCATGGTCGTAATGATGTCGGCGAAGGTCTTCTCCATATGGCGCGCCTGCTTCCACTCATAGTCGGTCCACTTGAAGTGGAACCGTAACACCGGAATCCCCCACTGGTCCACTACTACGGGGTCCAACTCGCAATAGGAATGGATGTTCGGGATCATCTCGCCGCGTCCGGCGAATCCGATGCCGGCGCCATAGCCGTCGCGAATCTGCTTCTTCATGTTCGCGCCGTAGCCGTAACGCCGCGCCGCGCCGTGATAGCTGCCGATGCCGGGCAGGCCGTAGCCGCCCCCAATCTCGATGTGATAGCCGCGCGGAAAGTCGAGCTTGTCGTGCTTGTCCCACAGCCACCACGGCATGAACAGGTGCGCTCCGCCATAGCCGTCGGTATCGTACTTCGGCATGCCTTCGAACGCCGGAACATAACCCGACAGTCCGAAGCCCACCGTGTCCATGAGATAGCGCCCCAGCAGGCCAGAACCATTTCCTAACCCGTTGGGGAATTCTCTGGAGCGGGAATTCAGCAGAATCCGCGTCGACTCGCACGCGCTGGCCGCGAGCACGACCGCGCGCGCTTTGATCGTCTTCTCTGTCCGGGTCCGCTTGTCAATATACAGAACGCCCGTTGCCCGGCCGTTGTTGTCGGTGAGGACTTCCCGCACCATCGCCAGGTCGAAGACCTTCAGGCGGCCTGTCTTCATTGCCGGGAACACTTGCACCTGCGACGAGCTGTAGGCCGACGCCGTCTTGCAGCCTCGCCCGCACTGTCCGCAGTAGTGGCAGGGCAAGCGGCCATTCAACGCCTTTGTGATCACCGCCCGGCGGTTGGCGATGCACGTGATTCCGAGCTTATCGCAGGCCTTCTTGATCAGGAGTTCGTGAACCTTCGGCGGTGGCGCGGTGTGGAACTTGCCGTCCGGACACGACGGCACATT
The DNA here is from genome assembly GCA_016789925.1 of Bryobacterales bacterium. Lineage (GTDB taxonomy): Bacteria > Acidobacteriota > Terriglobia > Bryobacterales > Bryobacteraceae > JADLDI01. Next base: position 1,234 of record JAEUQD010000618.1, read on the forward strand.
TTCGATGGTCCCGCAGACGCCGATAAACTCTTCGGCCTTGTCGTAATAGGGTGCGATGTCCTGATAGGTGATCGGCCAGTTGAACCCCAACCCGTCTTTGTCGTAGGGATTGAAGTCATACTCCGCGAACCGGAACGACATGCGCCCATAGTGGTTGGTCCGCCCGCCGAGAATGCGCGACCGGAACCATTGGAACTGGCTGCCCTCGCCCACCGTGTACGGTTCGCCCTCCAACTGCCAGCCACCGCTGGTGGTGGAAAAGAAACCGAATGGCTTGCCCTTGCCGAAGTAGGCGGCTCCGCCTTCTTCCGCCCCCCGGTGGTCGTATTCATAGGGCCACTTGTGTTCCTTGAACTCGGTATCGACGTCGAGCATCGGGCCGGCTTCGAGCAGTGCTACCTTCAATCCCTTTTGGGTCAGCACCTGTACCGCGGTCCCGCCGCCCGCGCCCGATCCCACCACTACAACGTCGTAGGTGTCCTGGTTGCGCTGGTTTTGGAGCATCGATCGTACTATTCCATCACAAGCAAAACATCCCTGCGGGAGCGATGGCTATACTGGCTCGAGTGGATAGATTGTCATGGCGGTTTTGAGTGTGGTTGTAGGTTCTACGCAGCCATGGCCAGCGTTGGCCACTTGCCTCGACTCACTGCATCAGCAAGCTCATGAATCAGATGTCGAGTTGCTGGTCGTCGCCAGCCATCCGAACGGCCTTCCGGCGGACGTTTCCAGCCGCTATCCCCATGCCCGGTTCGAGCACATCCCCGGCGCCACGATCTTCCAACTTCGTGCCGCCGCCCTGCGCCGCGCCGCCGGTGAGATTGTCGCCGTCACCGAAGATCATTGCCGCGTCGCCCCAGATTGGTGCCGCCAGATCATCCAGGCCCACGTGGACTGGCCAGCCGCATCCGTGATTGGCGGTGTCGTTGAGAACGGCGCCACCCGGCGGGTCCTCGATTGGGCCAACTTCTTCGTCACCAACGGAGGCTCGATGCCTCCGGTTCCCAATGGAGCCCATCGCAAGGTTGCCCTCCAGGCGACTGTTTCCTACAAGAAACGTGTTCTGCCACGGGAATTCCCACCACGCGGCTACATGGAATGGATGCTGAATCAGGACCTTCGCCAGCGGGGAGAAGTTCTCGTCAGCGACGACCGTATCCGCGTTGCCCACATTCAGTCCTTCAGCTTCCCCCAAGCCTGCGCCATCCATTTTCACGACAGCCGCACAGTGGCCGCCTTCCGTTCCGCCCGGATCGGCTTCCCGGAACGCCTGCTGAGGCTTGTCGTTGCCGCCACGGTCATGGCCCCGTTGCTATTTACGCGCTCTGTCGTCCCGATCCTCGGCAAGCGCCGCCATCTCGGCCCTCTCGCTGCCGGACTCCCCCTCATGGCCTTGCTGTGCCTCTGTCGCTCCGCTGGCGCCTTGGCTGGCTTCGCTATCGGCGCCGGCGATAGCCCCCGTCAAATCCATTAATCCGTTTCCGCCAGTTCCCGATAACACTCCTGGATAGTTTTGGCGACCGATTCCCAGCCAAACTCCGCGGCGCGCCGCAGCCCGGCTTCCCGGTGATCTGCCCGCACCTGCTCGTCCTCCAGCAGCCGCACCATCGCTCCAGCCAGTTCGTCCGCGCAGTGCGCTGAAACGAGCGTCGCTGCTCCCTGCAGGTTTTCCTCCAAGGCCGATCCTCTAGTCGCTATCACGGGAATTCCACAAGCCATCGCCTCGAGTGGAGGAAACCCGAATCCTTCATAGAGCGATGGATAGACGAAGATGCGGGCTCCCCGGTACACCCAGGGCAAATCCTCTGGTGAGACATACCCGGTCACATGAACCCGGTCTGCCAGGTTCTGTTTCCTGACCTCTGCCAGCAAACCCTCATATCCCCACCCCAGCCGGCCCGCCAGCACCAGGTGCGTCCCTGTCTGCAGTTGTCCGTAGGCCCCCACCAGCAATTCCAGGTTCTTGCGTGGTTCAATCGTGCCCACACAGAGCACATATTCCGCGGGCAACCCCAGCCTGTGCCGGTGTTTTATTACGTCCGCGCTCTCACCACAACTGAACTCCGCCCCGATTCCCGCCGCCGTCACCCGCACCCGCCGCTCGTCGACGTCCGGCCATAACTCCAGTAAGTCCCGGAGCGTCGCCTTCGACGGCACATTGATCATATGCGCCACCCGTGCGGAGCGCTCGACTGCGTACCGGAACAGTACGCTCCTCCGCATGATCGAATGCAAATGCGGCATCGTGAAGAACGTCACGTCGTGGACGGTGACCAGGTGCCGTGTCCGCCACCGCAACCGGGGCGCCAGAAACGACGGCGAGTGCAAGACATCTACGCCCAGCGCCTCGCAAGCCGCCGGTAATACCCCTTGCTGAAACGCTGCCCGTATACCCCGGTTCCGCAGGCACCACGCCCGCAACCGGAAGTTTTCCGGCAGCCGCCCGCGGAAAAGCGACAGATCCTCCCAATTGACAAAAACCTGATACTGCGTCGACCGATCCACGCGCCCCAGGGCCAGCACAAATTCACGTAGATACGTATCGACGCCGGTCGGTTCCGCGGTCAGAGCGGTCAAATCGATCCCTACGCGCACGATTCCCTCGCCATTTTACAAAGGAGTGTCATCGACGGCCGAAAATTTTCGTGCGAATTTTTTCCTCTCATCCACACTTTGGATGTGAGGTATCCCATGAACGGCAGCCAAACACACTCGCTTTCGGATCAACTGGACTTCCAGATCAGCTTGCTGCGGCTGGTGACGACGGCCCACCAGGAGTGGGAGGGGCAACCGAAAGGGCAAGAGCGGGAATTGGAGAATCTTCGGTCTGCAGAGGGCAAGCGCCGGGAAGGGTAACATTACATGACAGGGAATGAGTGAGGCGATAGCGGCTCGACAGGCGACACGGCGCGGGAACTGGCTTCCGAACAAACTCCATCCGGGGCAAATGGTAGTCCTCAGTTTTGTCGCTGTTATTCTCCTGGGCACTTTTCTGCTATCGCTTCCGGCCGCATCGCGCAGCGGGCAGGGAATGCGTGTCATTGACGCCTTCTTGACCGCTACTTCGGCAGCTTGTGTGACCGGGCTCACTGTCGTCGACACCGGGACACACTTCAGCTTGCTAGGACAGTTGGTCATCCTCGGTTGCATCCAGGTGGGCGGGCTGGGGCTGATGACTTTTACTACGATCTTTTTGCTGGCAACCGGGCGGCGCATGGCAATCACTGACCGGATTGCGATTCAGGACAGCTTCTTGCACAGTCCTTCGGGTAAGATGGGGCCCTTGGTCTGGTACATTATCAAGGCTACCCTGTTCACCGAAGTGTTGGGTGCGCTGATTCTCGCGGCGTGGTGGCTGCGCACTGGCGTGTATGAGAACTGGCCCGACGCTCTCTATTCCGGCATCTTCCACTCTGTTTCCGCCTTCTGCAACGCCGGATTTGGGCTCTTTCCGGACAACGTCATGCGCTTTCAGGGCGACGCGGTCGTGTTGGGGACACTCAGCGCGTTGATTGTTGCCGGCGGACTCGGCTTCCTGGTGGGGTTGGATGTCAAGTCCTATGTCGAGCAGAAGTGGTTCCAGTCGCTGTGGACGGAGCCCCGGCGGGAACAGGTAGCGGCGATCAGGCCGCGCCCCCGGTTGAGCTTGCACTCAAAGTTCGTCCTGACGGTCAGCGCCGCTTTGCTTGTTGTAGGCGCGGTCTCCTATTACCTGTTGGAGCGCAATGGCCTCTTTCGAGAGATGGGACACGCGGAAGCGCTCCTCAACTCCTGGTTCTGTTCGGTAACTGCGAGGACTGCCGGGTTCAACTCTATCGACTATGCAAAGATGGGCGGGCCCGCCTTGCTCTGCACAATGGTCCTGATGTTCATCGGAGCGAGTCCGGGGTCTTGTGGCGGCGGTGTGAAGACCAGTACTTTCGGAATTCTCGTCACCTACGCGGTTTTCCGCTGGCGAGGCCACGAGGCGCCGCACGCCTTCCGGCGGTCGATTCCCCAGGATTCCGTCGACCGTGCCACCTCCGTCGTGATCGCCGGCGTTGCTGTCGTTATTTTGGCATCCTCCTTCCTGATGGCCACCGAAGCGCGAAGTACCGTGGCCGAGGAAAGCCAGGCGAAGTTCCTGTCGCTGATGTTTGAAACCTTTTCCGGTTTCGGGACCGTGGGGCTGTCGATGGGTATTACGCCCAAACTGACAGACGCCGGCAAGTTTATCCTGTCGGTTTTGATGTTTCTGGGACGCGTGGGACCATTGACGGTTGCGTTCGCAATCGGAGCCCGCAACCGCGGGTCCAGGTATAAGTACGCCGAAGAGAATGTGATGGTGGGCTAGCCGGGAGGTTGGATGAAGGGAAAGCGATTCGCCGTGATCGGGTTGGGGCATTTTGGGGCGTACGCGCTCCGTGTGCTGTATGACGCGGGCTGCGAGGTGATTGCCATCGATCTGGATGCCGAGGCCGTCAAGGAAGCGGCGGAATTCTCCGAGCGGGCAGTGGTTGCCGATGCGACCGACGTGCAAGCTTTGGAAAGTCTCGGGGTGGCCGACGTGGATGTCGCGATTGTCAGCCTTGGCGAACGGATGGATGTGATCACGCTGGCGGCGCTGCATCTCAAGGAGTTGGGGGTGCCCAACATCGCGGTTAAGTCCCTTTCCGAGGAACACGGCCGGATCTTGAAGGCGATCGGCGTCAACGAAATCGTTCATCCGGAAAAAGATGCCGCGACACGTCTGGCGCGGAGGCTCGTTCGTCAGGACGTGCTCGAGTATCTGCCCCTGATGCCCGGTTATTCGATTATCGAAATCAAGGCTCCGGAGGAGTTCGTCGGGCGGTCTCTGCGGGAACTGGCGCTGCGCAACCGGCTCCAGGTCCAGCTCATCGGGATTCAGCGCGGGGGCCTGCATGGAGAACTCAAGATTGTCCCGCGCGCGGAAGATGTGATTGAGGAGGGGGACCTCATGATCCTGCTGGGGGCCGAGCGCGATCTAGACCGGATCCGGGAGATCGATCTCCACGGCAAACACGGCTGAGGCCAGGCTACGGCAGGTCTGAGTGGCCCATTAGAAACTCATCGATGGACTTTGCTGCCTTGCGGCCTTCGGCGATGGCCCAGACGACGAGCGACTGACCGCGGCGCATATCTCCCGCGGCGAACACGCCGGAAACACTGGTCATGTAGTCGTCGCCGGCTTTCACATTGCCGCGCGCATCCAGTTCCAGCCCGAGTTGTTCGATCATGCCGCCCCTGACTGGCCCAGTGAAACCCATCGCGAGCAAAACAAGGTCAGCTTGAAAAATCTGTTCGCTGCCCGGTATGTTTTCGAACTTGGGAGGCGGACCAACGCGCGTGGTTTCCAGCCCGGTAACACGCCCGTTTTCGCCGATGAAGCGTACCGTCGACACCGCGAACTCCCGGCGGCCGCCTTCTTCATGCGAACTTTCCTGGCGGAGCATCAGGGGCCACAGCGGCCAGGGCGTGAGCGGCGACCGGTCCGGGGGAGGCTGCGGCATGATCTCGAATTGGGTGACGCTGGCCGCTTTCTGCCGATGGGACGTGCCCAGGCAGTCGGCCCCGGTGTCGCCGCCACCGATGATAATCACGTGCTTGCCGGTGGCCAGGATTTGGTTGGGCACTTCATCGCCGGCGACCCGCTTGTTTTGCTGCGGTAGAAACTCCATGGCGAAGTGGATCCCTTCCAGTTCCCGGCCGGGGACCTTCAGATCGCGGCCGGCCTCCGCGCCGCCGGCCAGCAGGATGGCGTCGAAATCGTTGCGCAAATCTTCAATGGAGACGTTGACTCCGACGTGGGCATTCGTCCGGAAAGCGACTCCCTCGGCCTCCATCTGCTGGACGCGACGGTCGACGTGGTGCTTTTCCATCTTGAAGTCGGGAATGCCATAGCGGAGCAGTCCTCCAGCCCGGTCGGCTTTCTCGAAAACCGTCACCCAGTGGCCCGCGCGGTTCAACTGCTGTGCGGCCGCCAGGCCTGCCGGCCCCGAACCAACCACAGCGACCTTTTTGCCGGTCCGCTTCTCCGGCGGTTCTGGAACGATCCAGCCTTCGTTCCACGCGTGATCGACAATGCTGCGCTCGATTACCTTGATCGTGACCGGCGGCTCGTTGATGCCCAGCACGCACGCGGCTTCACAAGGTGCGGGGCAGATGCGCCCGGTGAATTCGGGAAAGTTGTTCGTGGAATGAAGCACGCGAATAGCTTCTTTCCAGCGGTTGCGGTACACCAGATCGTTCCAATCCGGAATGATGTTGTTCACCGGGCAGCCCGTGTGGCAGAAGGGGACGCCGCAATCCATGCAGCGCGCGCCCTGGTCGCGGACCTTTTGCGCCGGGAAATCCAGGTAGATTTCGAAATAGTCGTTGACGCGCTCGGCGACGGGACGGCGGGACGGTATCTCGCGCGTGTATTCGAGAAAGCCTGTAACTTTGCCCATTTGTTGAAAATCGGTGCCTTTCTACCTGGAAGCTAGTCGCCGTGGACCGTCTGTCGACTCGAGTCGGTCTTGGGCGGTGGCATCTTCACTTCAGCCGCCGGACGCCGCTCGATCCCCATCACCCGTTTGAACTCGTGCGGGAACACCTTCACGAACTTCGGTAGCATCGTGGACCAGTTCTCGAGAATCCACGTGGCTCGCGTGGATTCCGTGAATTCCACGTGCTTGCGGATGAGGTTCTGAAGCACGTCGATATCGGCGGTATCCATGACGGGCTCGAGGTCGACCATGGACTTGTTGCATTTGTTCCGTGCGAAGTCGCCGTCCTCATCCAGCACGTAGGCGATGCCGCCCGACATGCCGGCGCCGAAGTTGCGACCCGTCGGCCCCAGCACCACGACCAAGCCCTTGGTCATGTACTCGCAACCGTGGTCGCCGACGCTTTCCACCACGGCTGTTGCGCCGGAATTGCGAACCGCAAATCGCTCGCCGGCCATGCCGTTAAAGTAGGCCTCGCCGGACGTGGCCCCGTAGAGAGTCACGTTACCGACGATGATGTTTTCTTCGGAAACGAAGCTCGATTCCTTCGGAGGATAAACGATGATCCGTCCTCCGGAAAGTCCCTTACCCGTATAGTCGTTCGTGTCGCCTTCCAGTTCGAGCGTCACGCCCCGCGCCAGGAAGGCGCCAAAGCTCTGTCCGGCCGAGCCGTTGAAGCGGAAGCGAATCGTATTATCGGCGAGCCCCTTCGAGCCGTAGCGCTTGGCGATTTCTCCCGACAGCATTGTGCCCACCGTGCGGTGTACGTTGCGAATCGGTAAGCGGAACTCGGCGGGAGCGCCGTTTTCAATGGCATCCTTGGCGAGGTCCATCAACTTGTGGTCGAGCGCTTGGCTTAATCCATGATCCTGGCCAATCAGGCAGCGGCGGCCAACGCGGCTCGGCACCACTGGGTTGGCAAAAATGGACGAGAAGTCGAGACCGCGGGCCTTCCAATGTTCGATCGCCTGCCGCATTTCGAGTTTGTCGACCCGGCCGATCATGTCGTCCATCTTGCGGAAGCCCAACTTGGCCATGATCTGTCGCACCTCTTCCGCGATGTAGAAGAAGAAGTTGATCACGTGCTCCGGAGTACCTTCAAACTTCTTGCGAAGGTTGGGGTCCTGCGTGGCAATGCCCACCGGGCAGGTGTTGAGGTGGCACTTGCGCATCATGATGCAGCCGACTGCTACCAGCGGCGCCGTCGAAAAGCCGAATTCCTCAGCGCCTAACAGCGCGGCGATGGCTACGTCGCGTCCCGTGCACAGTTTGCCGTCGGTCTGCACAACGATGCGCGAGCGCAGGTCGTTCATCACCAGCACCTGCTGCGTTTCCGCCAGGCCGAGTTCCCAGGGGATGCCTGCGTGCTTGATCGAGGTGAGCGGCGAAGCGCCGGTTCCGCCGGAATCGCCGGAGATTAGTACGACGTCGGCATGACCCTTGGCCACGCCGGCTGCTACCACTCCGACCCCCACTTCAGCGACCAGCTTGACCGAAATGCGCGCTTTCGGATTCACGTTCTTGAGGTCGTAGATCAGCTGCGCCAAGTCTTCGATGGAATAGATGTCGTGGTGTGGCGGCGGAGAAATCAGGCCGACGCCCGGAATCGAGTGGCGGACACGGGCGATCACGTCGTCCACCTTGTGGCCGGGAAGCTGGCCGCCTTCGCCCGGCTTGGCGCCCTGCGAGATCTTGATTTGAAGCTCGTCCGCGTTGACCAGGTAGTGGGCCGTGACGCCGAAACGTCCGGAGGCGACCTGCTTGATAGCGGACCGGCGCCAGTCGCCATTCGGATCGCGCTCGAAGCGGGCTTCGTCTTCACCGCCTTCGCCCGTGTTCGAGCGCGCACCGATGCGGTTCATGGCGATCGCCAGGGTTTCGTGTGCTTCCTTGGAAATCGAGCCGAACGACATCGCCCCGGTGGCAAACCGGCGCACGATATCCTTGGCGGGTTCCACTTCTTCGAGCGGGACCGGCTGGCGGGCGAGTTTGAAGTCCATCAACCCGCGTAGAGTGCACAGATGCCGCGACTGGTCGTCGATCAGCTTGGTGTAATCCTGGAAGGTCTTGAACCCTTGTTCACCCTGCTCCTGGCTGGCGCGGACCGAATGCTGAAGCTTGGAAATCGTCTGCGGATTCAGCAGGTGATACTCGCCGCGGACACGATACTGGTAGTTGCCGCCCACGGGCAGTTCCGTGTCGGCGTCGGTCAGGCGTTTGTAGGCCAAGTCGTGCTTGAGCCTGGCTTCGCGGGCGATCACGTCGAGGCCGATGCCGTCAATCCGCGACGCCGTACCCGTGAAGTACTTGTCCACGACCGCCTTGGAAAGGCCGATGGCTTCAAACACTTGCGCGCCGCGATAGCTTTGCAGCGTCGAGATGCCCATCTTCGAGAAGACCTTCAGCAAACCCTTGCTGATGCCCTTCTTGAAGTTCTTCAGCACGGTGTCGAACGTATGGGTCGGCGGGAACAGCCCCTGACGGTGCATGTCTTCCAGCGTCTCGATGGCCAGATACGGGTTGACGGCCGAAGCCCCGTAGCCGATCAACAGCGAAAAGTGCATCACTTCACGCGGTTCGCCGGATTCCACAATGAGGGCCACCTGGGTGCGTGTGCCTTCCCGGATCAGGTGATGGTGGACGGCCGACAGCGCGAGCAGCGATGGGATGGGGGCGTACACGTCGTCCACACCGCGGTCCGACAGAATCAGCAGCGTATAGCCGGACTTGATGGCCCAGGATGCGCGGCGGCACAGGGCGTCGAGCATCCGCTCGAGTTCCTTCTCGCCACCGTCGGCGCGGAAAAGCGCGGGAAGTGTCGTGGCCAAAAAGTCGCCCTGCGAGACCCGGCGCAATTTCTCCAGGTCGTAGTTGGTCAGCAGCGGATGGTCGAGCTTGAGGGTGTGGCAATGCTCGGGAGTTTCATTGAGGATATTGCGCTCCGTTCCGATGTAGGAAGTGAGCGACATTACCAGTTCCTCGCGAATCGGGTCGATGGCCGGATTGGTGACCTGGGCGAAGAGTTGTTTGAAGTAGTGGAACAACGGCTGTGGCTTTTCGGACAGGCAGGCCAGCGGCGTGTCGGTGCCCATCGAGCCGATGGGTTCTTCTCCGTTTAGGGCGAGCGGCTGAAGAAGAACGCGGAGATCTTCGTCGTTGTAGCCGAAAGCGCGCTGGCGCGTCAGGATCGATTCGAAATCGGAGGGTTGCCAGCGGCTGGGTTCGGGCAGCTTGTTGATCGTGATCTGTTGCTGCCTGATCCATTCGGCGTAGGGCTGCCGCTTCCAGAGCCGTTCTTTGATCTCCTCGTCGGGGATAATGCGTTGCTCGGTGAGGTCGCACAGCAGCATCTTGCCGGGTTGCAGGCGGCCCTTGAATTTCACGTCTTCCGGCTTGACCGGCAGCACACCGGTTTCCGAAGCCATGATGAGCAGGTCGTCATGTGTGACGAGGTACCGGGCTGGGCGCAGACCATTCCGGTCGAGCGTTGCCCCGATCAGGCGGCCGTCGGTAAACGCAATCGCCGCCGGGCCATCCCAGGGCTCCATCAACGACGCGTGGTACTCATAGAAGGCCTTCTTGTCCGGATGCATCGTAGGGTCCTGGCCCCAAGCCTCCGGGATCAGCATCGCCATGGCGTGCGGCAACTCGCGCCCAGCCATGGAAAGCAGTTCCACCGCGTTATCGAACAACGCGGAGTCGCTGCCGCCTGGCACTTCAATGGGATAGAGCTTCTGAATCTCGTCTCCAAACAGGGGCGACTGAAGCACCCGCTCGCGCGCGTTCATCCAGTTCACATTTCCGCGAATGGTATTGATCTCGCCGTTGTGGCAGATGCTGCGGAAGGGATGCGCCAACTGCCAGGTCGGAAACGTGTTGGTCGAAAACCGCTGGTGGACCAGGGCCAGCGCGCTGACCACCTCCGTGTTGGCCAGGTCGGTGTAAAACTGCGCGATCTGCGGCGCGAGCAGCAGGCCCTTATAGACGATGGTCCGCGTGGATAGCGAAGGAACGTAGAAGAAATCGCGATCCTTGATATCCGATTCCGCGATTTCCCGCTCAGCCCGCTTACGCATGATGTAGAGCTTGCGCTCCAACTCGTCGCCGCTCAGTCCGGATTGCGAACCGATGAAGATCTGCTGGATGTAGGGCTGAGAAGCTCGGGCCACGCGGCCAATCGCATCGGCGTTCACCGGGGTGTCGCGCCAGCCCAGCACTTCCAGATCCTCTTCCCGCGCGATCCGTTCCAGGATGCCTTCCACTTGCAGGCGGGGCTGACGGTCTACGGGGAAAAAGATCATCCCCACGCCATAATGCCCCGGCTTCGGCAGCGTGAAGCCCAGTTTGGCGCATTCGCGGCTGAAAAAGGCGTGTGGAACCTGGATGAGAATTCCGGCGCCGTCGCCCGTCTCCGGATCGCAACCGCACGCGCCGCGATGAGTGAGATTGATGAGGATTTGAATGCCGCGAACGATGATTTCGTGGGAAGCGTGACCTTTGATATTCGTGACGAAGCCCAGCCCGCAGGCATCGCGCTCCAGTTGCGGATTGTAAAGACCTTGAGCCGGTGGCAGAACGCCAAGCCGCTGGAGCGTGGGATGGGGAGAGTGGTTCGTCACTGGGAAACCTCTTTCGGAAACACGGGAATCGACCAAGTCGAGAGACACGCAGGGTGGCGCTCGACCAAAGGTAAGGTTTGAGTATAGCGGCGGCGGCAGTATTAGTCAATTAGAATTTAAAGCGATTGTATTATCGACTGTGCTTATGATAGGCTGTCTAGCGGTGACGCTAGACCACTTGCAGCTTTTTCGCGATATCGCCCACAACCGCAGCATCAGCAAAGGGGCCCAACTCAATGAAGTGTCGCAATCGGCGGCCAGCCAGCATTTGCAGGAACTCGAGCGGCAGTTGGGCATGCCGCTGGTGGACCGGAGGACGCGGCCGCTGACGCTGACACAGGCGGGGCGGCTCTACCACGAGTTTTGCCGCGACGTGCTGCGGTTGCGCCGCGAATTCAACGTGGCGCTCGAAGCCCAGAAAGGCGAAGTGCGTGGTGAGGTTCGTGTCGCCTCCATCTACTCCGTCGGCCTTTCGGAGATGACGTGCCTCGAGTCGGAGTTCTCGCGGCGTTGGCCGGAGGCCAAATTGAGTGTCGAGTATCTCCGGCCGGAGAAAGTGTACGAAGCAGTGGAGGCGGAGACGGTGGATTTGGGCCTGGTGAGCTATCCGGAACCGAGCAAGGAGGTCAAAGTGACGCCTTGGCGCGATGAGCGGATGGTGGCGGCTGTGAATCCGTCGCACAGTCTGGCGGGGCGAACGGTCGTGGCTCCGGCGGAACTGGCGGGGCTCGCATTTGTCGGCTTCGACCAGGACTTGCCGATCGCGCGGCATGTGCGGCAATTCCTACGGGAGTCGGGCGTCGAAGTGGACCAGGTGCTGCATTTTGACAACATTCAGACCATGAAGGAGGCGGTGACGCTCGGCTCCGGACTGTCGATCCTGCCGGAACGCATTCTCCAGGCCGACGTGGAACAGGGACGGCTCCGGGCCATCGCTCTCGAGCCTGGGTTGTCGCGGCCGCTGGGCATCCTCCAATTGCGGCGGAAGAAACTCAACCGTGTGACCCAGAGTTTTCTCAATCTGCTGCTGGAAATGCCAGGACCCAAAATGCGTGGACCCGGCGAGAGTTAACCCGGCGGTTCGTGTTCTCCTGTAGATGATGCGCGCTCTTCTCGCACTTCTACTCATGGTCGGACCGAGCGCGTGTTTCGCCCAAGCCAACGCCAACAAGGCGGAAATTACCGGCACGGTGTATGACTCCCGGCAGGCGGCGGTTCCCAATGCCGCCGTCACCATTCGAAACACCAGGACGGGATTGGAACGTACGCAGGCATCCAATGAATTTGGCCGGTTTCGGGCCGTGCTGCTTGACCCGGGAACTTACCACATAACGGCCACGGCGCAGGGATTCGCCCCCGCCGTGGTGGAGGGCTTGCAACTGGCCGTCGGCTCTTCGGTGGCCGTCGACATCACCGTGCAGGTTCGGCCGGCGACCACCTCCATCGAAGTGGGCGAAACGATGATCAACATTGTCCAACCTGCTCCGTCCACCCTGATCCACGACCGCGTCATCACAAGTCTGCCGATCAATGGGCGGCGGTTTCACGACTTCGCCGTGTTGACCCCTACCGTTCAGGTTGACCCGCAGCGCGGCCAGTTGAGCTTCGCCGGACAGCGCGGCGTCAATTCCAACATCATGCTCGATGGCGGCGACTACAATCAGCCGTTTTTCGGCGGCATTCGCGGCGGCGAACGGTCCAACTCGATCATCACCGTGCCGCAGAGCGCGATCCAGGAATTCCAAGTCGTGACTGTCGGATATTCGGCGGAGTACGGCCGGTCAACCGGCGGGATTCTGAACACCATCACGAAGTCGGGCAACAACGAGGTTCATGGCGAGGCTTTCTACCTGCTCCGGCACAAGGAGATGGGCTCGCAGGACCCGGTACAACTGATTTCGTCGCTCGAAACGCTCCAGCAGTACGGCGGAGGGATCGGTGGACCCATCAAACGCGACAAGTTGTTCTTCTTTGGGGCGGTCGAGCGCCAGGATTCCACTACCCCGCGGCGCGTGCTTTTTGCCCAGTTGCTGAACCGCCCCGTGTTGCCGGCCGGGCGGGAGGCGTTCGATTTCTTTCTAAGCGAAGAGCGAGGATTCACCCAGACCAACGATGCGCTGGCGGCCACGGCGCGCCTGGATTACCAGACCCGAAAGGGCCATCGCCTCACGCTGCGCTACAACTTCTCCGACGCCACGGCCGACAACGCCGTCTCGGTCGGCGGGGCCCTCGATCCGTTTACCAATCGCGCCTTTTCCAACGACGGCATCGAAAAAGACCGGATTCACAACGGCGCGTTCCAGTACACGCACATCCTCTCGCCCTCGGTCGTGAATGACGTGCGCCTGATCGCCTCGTTGGAAGACAGGCCTCGGTTGGCCAACTCCGCCACGCCCCAAGTGGATGCGCGGCCCATCGGACTTTTCGGAGCCCGGAATTTCCTGCCCACAACCCAGGACGACAAGCGCTACCAGGTGGCCGACGCGCTCTCGACGACCCGTGGTTCCCACACGCTCAAGTTCGGCTTCGACTTCAACCA
>JAEUQD010000648.1 GCA_016789925.1 Bryobacterales bacterium
GCGCTCGCCCAGGACTTCATCGATCATCACTACGACCTGCACCACCTCATCCGCCGCATCACCGCCTCGCGCGCCTACCAGACCTCTTCGGTCCCGGTCGAAGGCAACAAAGACGACACCATGGCTTATTCGCGCTACTATCCCAAGCGCCTCAGCGCCGAACAACTGGCCGACTCGATCGCCCTGGCTACCGGCGTGCCGGATCGGTTCACCTCCCTCTACCCCGGCACCCGCGCCATGCAATTGCCCGAGCCCGAAGTGGAATCCTATTTCCTCGAAGTCTTCGACCGCCCGTCCCGCCAGTTGATCTGCGAACGCAAGAACGCCCCCACCCTTAACCAGGCGCTCCACCTCGTAAGCGGCGAGTCGCTCCAGAAGAAGATCGGCGACGCGAAGTCCGTTTTGCGCAAGGCGCTTGCAGCAGGCTTTTCCACCGATCAGATCGTCGAAAACCTTTACCTCGGAACACTCTCGCGCTTTCCCGACGCCGGAGAGCGAAAACTGGCTTCGGAAGCCATCGTCAAGGCCGGCACCGCCGAACGCGGCCTCGAAGACCTGTTCTGGGCCCTGTTGAGTTCCAAAGAGTTCCTATACAATCACTAAGACAATGAAGATCACCAACCAGACGGACATCTTCGGCCGCAGGGACTTCATCAAGATCGGGTCTCTGGGCGCCACCGGGCTCAACCTGCCGCAGGTGCTGCGCGCCACCACCAGCAAGCCCAAGAAGGAACTCTCGGTGATCCTCCTCTGGCAGTCCGGCGGCTGCGGCCACCAGGACACCTTCGACATGAAGCCCGACGCGCCGCTGGAATACCGCGGCGAGTTCAAGCCCATCCCTACCAACGTGCCCGGCATGCAGGTTTGCGAACACCTGCCGCGCACCGCCCGCATCTGCGACAAGCTCACCGTGTTGCGCTCGATGAAGTCGCGGGAGAACAATCACGAGCGCGCGATCAATTACCTGCTCACCGGCTACCTCCCCCTGCCCACCATCGAGTTTCCGGCAATCGGCTCCGTCATCGCCAAGGAACTCGGACCCCGCGGCGGCATGCCCCCCTACGTCGCCGTCCCCAATACGTTCCCATCCTATGGCGCGGGCTTCCTGGGCGGCGAGTACAACCCCTTCATCTCCGGCGATCCCAATGTCACCGGCTACAAGGTGCGCGATCTCACGCTCCACACCGATGTCGACTTCCAGCGTCTCGGCAACCGCCGCTACCTGGTCGAGCAGATGGACCGCAAATTCCGCGCCATCGAGGCCAGCCCCGACTTCAAAGCCCTCGACGGCTTCTATCAGCGCGCCTACGACCTCATCTCCTCCCCCGCCGCCAAGAAAGCCTTCGATGTCGACGCCGAACCCGCCAAGCTCCGGGAGCGCTACGGCCGCACTCCGGTCGGCCAGGGAAGCCTCCTCGCCCGCCGGCTCGTGGAATCCGGCGTTCGCTTTGTCACCGTCGCCAAGGGCTGGCTCAACTACGATACCCACGGCGACAACTTCAACACGATGAAAAAGGTTCTCTTGCCCGAATTCGACCCCGCCTTCGCCACCCTTGTCGAAGATTTGGCCGAACGGGGAATGTTGGACACCACTTTGGTGATTGCTATGGGTGAGTTCGGACGAACGCCCATGGTCAACAAAGATGCCGGCCGCGACCACCACTGTAAGGCTTGGTCAGTCGTCTTCGCTGGCGGCGGACTCCCAGGCGGGCGCATTCTCGGCGCAACCGACAAAACCGCAACCGAGGTTACCGATAGTCCGGCCGAGCCCGAAGATCTGATGTTTACGCTCTATAAAATGTTAGGATTGGATCCGGAGAAGGAATATCACACCTCCATCGGACGGCCCGTGCGCCTCGCCAATGGTGGGAAAATGATTCCAGGACTGTTGGGCTGACCGCAAGCCCAGTTGTAAATTATTACGGAAATCCATAGCGGGAACGCTCTGGGGGCCGCTATGCTACAATTTTTGGTAGATAAGGCCGGGAGAGTCGCCAAAAGCTGCAACCGCTCCGGCCCTTCCGTCGTCATATCCGTTGGGTAGCGCATTTTTAGATCGGTTAGGGAGCGGGCGAGACGAGAATGAGTGGCGCAATGCTTGAGCCAGATGTTCAGCGAAGGACGACGACGACCGTGGTTGACCACACCACGCCGGACGTGCACCTGGATCGTTTACTGACCCAGAATCGTTCCACCAAGCCTTGGTTTCTCACTATTTTCCAGGACCTCAAGGAATACTATTTTCCACCGCCGCTGCCACCGCTCGAGGTTACCTCTAAGCCGGTGGCCGTAAAGGACATTTGGGGTTTCTACGGCGGCCAGGAAAAGAAGGCCGGCATGATGTCGATGACGATTCACGTCGTCCTTGTGGCGGCTGCCCTCGCACTCGGCACCAGTCCTCAAGTCCAGCAAGTGGTCAAAGATACCACACAGATTTTTATCCCTGACCTCGCGCCCTATGTGGCGCAGGCCAAGCCTAAGCCCCAGCCGACGGGTGGTGGCGGTGGCGGCGGCGACCGTTCGCCCGCTCCGGCCACCAAGGGCCAGCTTCCTAAGGCTTCGCCCAAACAGTTTGTTCCTCCGGCCCAGGTGATTAACAATCCGCAGGCCAAGCTCATGATGGAGCCGACCATCGACATTCCGTTGGACGCCAATGTGCCCAACGTAAAGATGCCGGTTTGGGGCGATCCTATGGCGAAAATCGGGCCACCCTCCAACGGCCCCGGTTCCGGTGGCGGCATTGGCT
>JAEUQD010000715.1 GCA_016789925.1 Bryobacterales bacterium
GGCCGACGTAGGGCTGGATTTCCGCTTCGGGTCTAGGGAACGAAGAGGAAACGTTGCGGTAGATGAGGATGCGGTGGTTGGACGGCTCGATCCCCATGCGGTTGGCGTCCACGACGAAGAGGGTGTCGTTGGCGTAGGCGATACCGGAAACACCACCCAGGACTTCCTGGGCGGTACGGGATTCCTGGGCGGTAAAAGTGCGCTGGCCGATGACCAGTCGGGCGGCTTGGCCTGTAGTGAACTCCTCGGCCTGGCAGATGGCCGCAAGTGCAAGAATCAGAACGTACTTCATCGTTGAGTTAGGAAAGCGCAAAGATATCCCTGAGCCACGCTGGCGGGGCAATCAATCAGTATAGCAATGAAGCGTGACGCAACGGCTTTGGGACGGGTTTCACGCGGGATCGAGGGTTTTTGTAAAGAGCGCGGACCCGGTGAGGTCGCGGAGAGTGACGGTGAGTTGACGGGTTTGGGCAGAGGCTTCGACTTCGCCGAAGAACTGAAGACCGGCGCTGGGAGGGAGATTGGACTGACCTTTGGGTGGCGCTTTGGCGAAGACCACTTGGGGACCGAAGGTGTCGTCGGTGGCGCCGGGTCCAAACGTCCCGGCGTTGAGGGGACCGGAGACGAATTCCCAGAAGGGGTCGAAATCGGAAAAGCGGGCCTTGGCGGGGTCGTAGTAGTGGGCGGCGGTGTAGTGAACGTCGGCGGTGAGCCAAATCGTATTGCGGATTCGCTCTTTCTTTAGATATTGGAGAAGGCCGGCAATTTCGAGTTCGCGGCCGAGAGCGGGTCCGTCGCCATTGGCTACCGCCTCCCACTGGGCTTGTCCCTGCTCGTCCTTTCCGTCACCGACCAGGAGGCCGATGGGCATGTCGGAGGCAATGATTTTCCACGTCGCGGTGGAGCGCTTGAGGCCGCGCTTGAGCCACTCGATTTGGGGACGGCCAAGGAAGGCGGTCGAGGCATCTTCGCGGGGCTGACGGTTGGCTGAGTTCGCGGCGCGGTAGCTGCGCATGTCGATGACAAAGACGTCGACGAGCGGGCCATAGGGAATGTGGCGGTAGACACGCTCGGCGTCGTCGCCGTGGAAGCGCATCGGGGCGTGTTCCTGGAAAGCGCGCAGGGCGCGAGCGGCCAGCAGGTGAACGCTTTTCTCGCGGTAGCGGGGGTCGGCGTCCAGGTTCTTGCCGGGAGACCAGTTATTGAGCACTTCGTGGTCGTCCCACTGCCAGATCTGGGGGACTTCGGCGTTGAAGCGGCGAACGTGTTCATCCTGCAAGTTATAGAGGTAGTTGCCGCGGAATTCGTCGAGGGTTTCGGCTACTTTGCTTTTGGCCTCGGTGGTGAGGTTCTTCCAGAGGGAACCATCGGGGAGTTTGACTTCGGCGGGGATGGGATTATCAGCGTAAATCGTATCGCCCGAATGGATAAAGAAATCGGGTTCGCGGCGGCGCATCGCTTCGAAGATGCGCGCGCCACCGAAGGAGGGGTTGATGCCGTAGCCCTGGCCGCACATATCGCCGGACCAAAGGAGGCGCACATTGCGCGGTTGGGCAGAGGGGGTGCGAAAGTGGCCAGTGACCGGGAGGCTTCGCGTGCGGCCATCGCGAAGATCCTCAAATTGAACGCGATAGAAGATTGTCTGACCGGCGGGAAGACCGGTGAGGTCGACGCGGGCTGTAAACCCCGTGGGTTCGAGGGCAGCGGGTCCACGAACAATTCGCGGGTCACGAAACGACTCGGTGGTCGCCCATTCGACAAACATCCGGGCCGGACGGTCGACGTGCGACCAAACAACAGCGCGGTCCGAAAGGACATCGCCGCTTTGGACACCGTAGAGCAGTTGCGGGCGGCCCTGTTGGGCCGCCACAACCGCGGGAAACAGAAAAAACTCACGCCGCCGCATTACCGACGAGCATGGTAACACGCGGGTGTTGCGGGACTAGGAACTAGCCTTTCGCGCCGCCCTTCTCGTGGCACTTCTGGCAGTTACCCTTAGAGGCAAACGAGGTTCCACCAGCGACGTGGCAAGCGGCACAGGAGGATTTGGCGGCTTCCGCCTTCTTGTGCATGGCGGCTTTGAAGTTGATGGGAGCTTTGGATTGCGGGAACAACTTGTCGTGGCACGCTTTACAGTCGCCCTTGACGGCGTCCACGTGTTTCTTATGGGTGTAGGTAACGTCTCCCATCTTGGCTTTGAAGACGATCGTGTCAGGCGCCTTCTGAGCCTGGGCCCAAAGGAAGACTCCTGTCAGGGTCCACATCAAGAGAAGTGTAAAAGAAGATTTCTTCACCGGAAAATGCTCTCCTCACTACGATTGGACCATATTTTTTTGCCCAAGGTTACAACGATCGAACAAACCGCGGAGGCCCGAAGGTCTGTTACGATAGAAGGATTCGCCTACGCATGCAGAAGAAAGTAGTTGCCCTGCTTGTCGGCCTGCTGGTTAGTGTACCGGCCGCCCGCTCCCAAACGAATCCCGACGCGGTTCCCACCGCCGATCCGAAACTCCAAAGCTCGCTGGAAGAAGTGTTGGGCGGCTTAGGGTTGAAAGGTGTGGTGCAGGACCGCCGGCTCGCGGTATCGCTGATGGATATCTCCGATCCTCGGCGTCCGCGGTATGCGGGTTTGAACGACCGGCAGATGATGTACGCGGCTTCACTGCCGAAGATCGCGATCATTCTGGCGGGATTCGAAGCAATCCGGAACGGACTGCTGCAGTACACGCCGGCGGTGAAGCAGATGTTCACCAACACGATCCGGTTTTCGTCGAATAGCGATGCATCGAAAGCGATCAAGGCAGTGGGATTCGACTACATCGCGAAAGTGCTCACCAGTCCGTTATATCGCTTGTACGATCCGCTGCTGAATGGCGGATTGTGGATTGGCAAGGCGTACGGGGGCGAGGGTGCGGGCGAGTATTGGAAGCGCGATCCGCTGTCGAACCTGTCGCATGCGGCGACGGCGCTGCAAGTGACACGATTCTTCTGGCTGATGGACCAGGGGCGGCTGGTGAGTCCGGAATATTCGGCGGAGATGAAGGAAATTTTCTCGAAGCCGGGCATTCATCATAAGTTCGTGAAGGGCCTGGAGGCGCTGGGTGTGCGGGAGATCTACCGCAAGTCCGGATCGTGGCAGGACGCGCACTGCGACGCTGCGCTGGTGGAGCACAATGGCAGACGCTACATCGCGGTCGCGCTCATGAAAGACGCCAAGGGCGGCGAGGTGCTGCCAAAGCTGATTCAGAAGCTGGATGGGCTGGTAGTGGGGCGTCCGCTGGTATCACGGACGGGCTTGGATTAGCCGCTCGATCAGGGTGGCGATGGTCTGGTGCTCGACGGCGGAGTTGAGCCGCAGGACATTGGACATCAGGGCCACGAGATAAACTTTGCGGCCCGATTCGACAAGCGCCACCGAATGCATGAGATTGATCTTGTTGCCGCGATACTGAACACATTGGAAGCCCGGTTCGGGTACACACTCAAACAACGATCCTGACTTGAAATAGACAGCCGCCTTGTCGAGCGCGGGCGATGAAGAATAGCGGTAGCGCGGGCGGGCGAAATACAGAAGGCGTTTGATTTCCAGGCTGGACCAGGCGTCGACAAGCTTACCCTGCTCCATCTTGAGTAACCAGCGCAGTAACTCGTTAGGACAGGCGTAACTGGCGGTGCCGGGGATGGCGCGCGAACCGCCGCCAGTGAAGAACGTACCGATGCGAAGGCGGGTGGTGTCGAGGCCGCTTTCCCGCAAGGCCCATTCGTTGCACTCCAGGGACAGTTCAGCCAACTGCTTCTTCGGCGTTTCGCGGAAGAAGGCGTCGGCCTGCTGTTGCGAAACCGGATACTGGCGGCCGAACTGGTGCAGCAGCATGGCCTGCTTCCAGACCATCGAGGCGGCGGCGTTCGAACTCTGCGACAACATGTGGTCGAGCCATTCCCAGAGATTGAAGCGGTCGCCGATTTCGAGGCGGCGATTCGAGACCGCTTTCTGGCCCGGCTCGAAAAAGGGGACGGTCTTGCCGTCGCGGTGAACAAAGGCGTCGGCGGTGACGATGGTGTCGCGGAGCACTTTTTCACGGGCAGCGGTGTCGTTGGGATAGGCGCGCTTGAGTCCGCCGAAAACGCCGGTGGCGACCATAATCTTGCCGACACTGCCGGGGATTCGCTTCTCGTCGGCTTTCACCGCGGCATAAGCGGGCTGGGCGGGGTTGGAGATGTCGAGCAGGGCCAGGTTGTAGGAAGGGTCGCGGCCGGCGAAGATGCCCTCGACGGCGGACTGGAGTTTAGCTTCCTTCGCCGTCGTGGCAGTGATGTCGAAGGCGGAGCCGGCGAGGTGTAGCTTCACCTGTTCGGTGGAGAGCAGTCCGCCGGGCGGCAGCTTCATCGAAAGGCGATAGCCTTCAAGCCGGCGGATACCGGTGCGGGCAAAGCCATCGAGAGGGTAAGCGGACGCGGCGGCAGGCGCCAGCAGTGAGAGAAACAGGCGGCGGTTCATCGCTGCACCGAATCGGCGAGGCGCACCTGGGTGGAAGCGGAGACCGGGGTTTCAAAGCTGGCGAGTGCGTTGAGGGTGCGAATCTCCTGGAAGCGCGCGAGCGGGCGGATCTGAAACAGACGCAACTGTCCCTTTTCGAAGCCGAACTCGATGTCCCAGGGCAGCGTGACGCCGGCGGCGGATTTCGCGGGCGGATACTTGGCCTTCACTTCGGCGACCATGGCGCGGATCTGCCGGATTTCGTCCGGCTGTAGGAGAACATCGGCGCCGAGAGCGGGAAGGAACTGGAACCCGCCGCCGGGCGCGGGCACTTTGCGGTAGGTAGCGCGGCACTGTTGGAGCAGGCGCACGGCGCCGTCGGGCAGAAGCAGAAGCGATTCGGCAACGCCGCCATCGACCACGGCGCTGACCCCTTCGCTGGCGTTAACCGTGATGGCCGCCTGATCGCCGTTTTCCAGGTCAGTAGTCGCGACGACGCCCGACTTGTCGTTGGGAACCGAGCGCATGATGATCACCGAGGGATAGACCTTGTCGGTGCCGCGAATCGCGCGGCTCCGCCAGTCGTAGGCGCGTTCCGTGAAAGGAGACGCCCACACGCGGCGAATTGCCTTGAGAATGTTGTCGACGCCCACTTCGTTCGGCAGCGTGAGATTGAGGCCGGCCCCGGTGAACTGCGGCAGGTCTTCGGCATTGGTGTCGCTGCGAACGTAGTAACCGGTGGTGGGCTTCACCAGGGCGCGAACCTGAGATTCGAGGGCCGGCAGTAGCGACATGTTCTCGATGGTGCGGCGGATGCGCGCCAGGCGCGGATAACAATACTGCTGGAGGACGGCGGGTTCGACGTTCGCGGCGCGCAGGCGCTCGGATTCCTGCGCCATTTCGGTGATCTGGGACTGGACCGTCTTGCCGGAGTCGTCGACCACGCGGTTGATGTGGTCGTAGAAAATGCCGAAGGGAATCACCCATCCTTCGGCCACTTTGTCAGGAAAGGAAGAGGCGAGTTGGCCGAGGTTCGCGGCCTTGGGTCCGCAGATGACGCCGGAGTCGCGCGTGCTGAGTTCGGTGAGCTTGCGGAGACGCTTTTCGTCGAGATTCACGCGGGAGGTATCGAGGGTAATGCGTGTGGGCGTGTTTGCGGCGGGCGAGGCGGCCCAAAGGCGGCGCTCCTGCTCGGTGAGCGACGCCACTTCCTTCAGAACGACCACGCCACGCTGGGTCACGGCATAGAAAAGGTCTTTGTCCTGACGGGCGGCGAGGGCCGGCTTCAGGCTGGAAGGGACGACGGCGTTGGGAATGCCAAGGTTGGCGGCGAGCAGTTGAGCGTGGGAAAGCTGATTGCCGGAATCGAGGGTGAGGATCCCAGCGACCGGTTTGAGGTCGGAGACAGTCTCCGGGATCACGTAAATGCGCCGCGGGTCGACGGGTTGCGTCTCGTCCGTGAGGAACGAGAGTTTGCCGGTGGCGATCCCGGGATTGAGCCCGATAACACCGGCGCTGGACTGCTGGCCGAAAACCGAGTGACGGATGCCGGCGACCCGGTCGGCATCGGCGACAAGCAGTTCCAGGTGATTGGTGAGTGGCAAGGCGATGGAGGAACGCAGCAGATGATCGACAAATCCGGCGCCGGCGGGTTCGATATTCGAGTAGAGCGCCGTGATGGGACCAAAGTCGCGGGCGACGGTGGCGCGTGCCCACTCCGTGGCGCGGGCGACATAGCGGATCGCGGTGCGATAGTCCTGTGCGGGAAGTTGGCCGCGGCTTGTCAGACGCGAAGCTTCCTGCTCGATGGCTTGAAACTGGCGCTCCGAGAGTAACCCGGCGCCCACGGCAATCTGCACGTGATGGATGGCAATGTCGAGTTCGGCGGCGCGGGAGATGGGTTCCGGCTTGCGACGCCATTCGAAGACCTTGATCTGGACGTGGTTGTTGAGGTCGAGGAGTTCGAGGTTGCGGCGGCCATCGTTGGAGGTCTGGACGTGCCGCCGGATGGCGAGCGAGAGTGCAGCGGCTTTACGCAGCAGGACTTCCGAGCCCGACTCGCTGAGTGCGGCAACCAGTTCGTCGATGGCCGGGGCGACGGGTGTGCCGGCGGCGATGCGTTTGTAGCCGTTGAGGAGGGGTAACCAGCGGGCTGGGTTCTGTTGGGCTTCCAGCAGGCCGGCCAGTTCCTGGAGCAGGCCGCGGGCGCGTTCCGGCGGGTTCTGGTTCTTGAGGAAGTCCCGGACGGACGTGAGGTCTTCCGGACCGGGATAGGAGTGGATTTTGGCTCGGATACCCTGAAACCGGGCATCGGCGGCGGCCGCATCGGCGGCCAGAACACGAATCCGCTTGACCGCATTATCGGCGACGCCGTGCGGGAGCGCATCCACCAACTGCTGAGCCAGGTAGTAGTTGCGTTCGAGAAAACGTGGGTTCGAGAACAGGCGGACGAGCACGTAGCGGCCGGCTTTCTCTTCGTCCTCAATCTGGCGCGCACCCCGGTAGGAAACAGACTTGCGATAGATCCAGCCCTGGTCGATTTCAGTGAGGTACTTCTCCAGGACCAGTTGCTTGAGGCGGTGATAGTCGCGCGGGGCATCGAGGAACTGCTCGGTGCTAAAAGAGGTGAGCAGGTTGTCGGCGAGAACGGCGCCGACGTGGAGTCCCCATTCATTGAGTTGCCGGGCGGCATCCGAGAGTTCGCCATGCTGCACGCCGCCGCCCACCGAGGCGCAACTGCCGTCGACCGGTTGGGTGGAGCCATCCTTGCAGAACCACTTGATGCGCTGGTAGGGGCCGCGCGGATTCTCCTTCATCTGTTGCAGGGCCCGGCGGGCGGTTTCCTGCTGTTGTGGGGTGAGGGACGGCAAGAGGCCCTCGGCGGCAAGACTCGACGCCGCTACCAGGAGGGCGAGAACCGGCTTCATAGATATACCGCTCATTCTCGCAGAAGACGAGCGGACCCGGGGAGGAAATGCAGACGACCGGCGGATGCGTGCGGGCGCGTCGCACCATCCTTATACAACTGGCGGCGCCTCGCCCGCATCTCCTACAATGTAGGGTTACTTGGGTCTTTTAAGGAAGGAAAACTACCAGCATGAGTGCCGCTTCAATACCGCTGCCGCTTGCCCGCGCCGCCCGTTTCTATGGGTCCACGCTCGGTAAGAAAGCGATCATGGCCTTGACCGGCTTTATCGGCTTCGGTTTTGTCATCGGACACCTGCTGGGAAACCTCCAGTTCTACCTCGGTCCCGAGGCTCTCAACGCCTACGGAGCCAAGTTGCGCGATCTCGGCCCGATCCTGGGCGTGGTGAGGGGCGTGCTTCTGCTGGCCGTCGTGGCGCACATCCTCGCTGCCTTTCAACTTTGGCGCCAGAACCGGAGAGCACGTCCGTCGCGCTACGTGAAATGGTCGCCCACGAAATCGTCCTACGCTTCCCGGACCATGTTGTGGAGCGGTCCCATCCTCTTTTTCTTCATCCTCTACCACCTCATGCACCTGACCTGGGGCAGTGCGCATCCGGATTACCGGCACCTGGCGAGTGGCAGTCCCGACGTCTATCACAACGTGGTCGCCGGATTCTCGCAACCGCTGGCCGCGGGTGCCTACATTCTCGCCATGGTTTTCCTCGGATTCCACCTCGTGCATGGAGTTTGGAGCATGTTTCAATCGATCGGCTGGAGCCATCCCCGATACACTCCGCTCGTCAAATCGTTCGCCACCGGCGTCGCCGCCCTCATTGTCATCGGCAACATTTCCATCCCCGTTGCCGTGCTGCTGGGCTTCTATCAGCGCTAGGTTTTTCCAAGGACTTTGTCATGAAGCTCGATTCCCGTATTCCGTCCGGCCCGATTGAAAAGAAGTGGGACCAGTGCCGTTTCGACATGAAACTGGTCAATCCGGCCAACAAGCGCAAGTACACCGTGATCGTTGTCGGTACCGGACTTGCCGGAGGGGCCGCCGCCGCCACGCTGGCCGAACTCGGCTACAACGTAAAGTGCTTCTCCTTTCACGATTCTCCCCGCCGGGCTCACTCCATTGCCGCGCAGGGCGGCATTAACGCCGCCAAGAACTATCAGAACGACGGCGATTCGATCTACCGGCTTTTCTACGACACGGTCAAAGGCGGCGATTTCCGCGCCCGCGAAGCCAACGTTTACCGGCTTGCTCAAATCTCGGTCAACATCATTGACCAGTGCGTCGCGCAAGGAGTTCCGTTTGCACGCGAGTACGGCGGGCTGCTGGCGAACCGTTCGTTCGGTGGCGCGCAGGTATCGCGCACGTTTTATGCCCGGGGCCAGACGGGGCAGCAACTGCTGCTGGGCGCCTACCAGGCGCTGGAACGTCAGATTGACGCGGGGCGTGTGCAGATGTTCACGCGTTCGGAGATGCTGGACGTCGTGGTGATCAACGGCCAGGCG
>JAEUQD010000730.1 GCA_016789925.1 Bryobacterales bacterium
GCCGTTGTACCAATAGGTGGACCAGTGGCCGCCCATGCCGCGCTTTGTGTCGTCGGTGGGACCCCGGTCGAAATAGGCGATCTCGAAAGGATGCGAGGCATCGGTGAAGTCCACCACAGAGATGCCGCCCTGATACCACGCCTGGACCATGACGTCGCGTCCGGGAATCGGGATGAGGGAGCCGTTGTGCGCCACGCAGTTCTCGTTCTCCGTTTGCGGCGCGGGCATCTTGTAATAGGAGGCCAGGGTGAGCTTGCCCTTATCGAGCGTGAAGATCGCGTTTGCGCCCCAGTGCATCGGATCGGTTTCCCGGCAGCGGGGCTGTCCCCCACCGCCCCACTCGTCCGTGAACAGGACTTTCGTTCCGTCGTTATTGAAGCTGGCCGAATGCCAGAAAGCGTAGTTGGGGTCGGTGACCGCGTCGAGCCGCTTGGGATTCCGGGGATCGGAGATATCCAGCAGGATTCCATTACCCGAACAAGCGCCGGCCGCCAAACCGATGGCCGAATAGACCGTGATGTCGTGACATTTGTCAGTCGCCGAGGTGGTTTGCGTCCCTTCGCCATGGGTGCCACCCTTCCACAATCCGTCGATCGCGCCTGTCTTTTCGTCCGAGAAAATGCGCGGACTGCTGACGATCTTCGCCTGTTCGGGGTGGGCCAGCGGCACCTTCACGATGTCGATACTGAAGCGTGAGGTATTCGGATCCTTCGCGGGCTCACCGCTCGAACAGTTCGCCAGCTCTTCCGATTGGCGAACCGGTCCGATTCCGGAGATGTAGACGTAGACGTTCTCCTTGTCGTTGGGGTCGATGACGAGGGTATGGGTGTGCGATCCGCGGCAACTCTGGATAGCCGCTACCTGCTTGGGTCGGGACAGGTCGCGGATGTCGAAGATGCGCAGACCGCGGAACCGGTCGGGACTGGGCGGCGTGGGCGGCCGCGCGGGGGGCTTGGCGCCTTCGACGGGCGGCGGTGGGGGGGGCGGGGGCTTGTATCCTGCGGGTACGGGGATGCCTTGCGTGCCGCAGTCGATGCGTCCATTCATCGCTTCCGCGGACATGAACAGCAGATGGCCGTAGACCGAGACATCGCCTTGCCCGCCAGGACAGAGAAGGGATGTCCGAAGCTTGATCTGGGCGGGGTTATCGATATCGTAGAAGTTGATGCCGTTGTAGTTGCCGACAAAAAGGTGATTGCCGCGGAAGGCGAGGTCGGAATTGATGGAGCCGTATTGCTGGAGAGGCGGCTTCTTGGGAGTTGCGGCGTCGCTCTTGGCTGCCGGATCGGGGGGAGGTTCGGGCGGGACGGTATTCGGATCTCCCGGAGCGAATCCGGGTGGCTTCGGAAGGGTCGCGATACGCTGGAGACCGAAGGCCGCTTCGCCGGCATCGTGCAACCCTGCCTTGAGCCCTACGCGCGGATCGCTGGCGCCGGTGCGCGGATTCGAGTAGACGGCGGGAGGCCGCGGCGGCGTCGCAGGCTTGGCGGGTTCGGCTGGCTTGGCGGGTTGTGGTGCTTCCTGCCCGAGGGAAGCCGCGGGATGGCCGGCCAGCAGCGCCAACGAGACGGCCAGGGCGCATCCCCAGTTCTTCAACGTTCGGTCCATACTTAACGGCTCTCCTTTAGCATGCGGCGCATGATCTCGATTTCGGCGCGCTGGGTGTTGTCGATGTCGGTGGCGAAGTCGTACAACACCGGGTCCTGTCCGGCGCCCGGTATGTTGAAGAGATCCTCCACCATTACCAAGGCTCCGATGTGATGTTGAATCATGCCGGTCAGAAACAACCGGTCGAACTCGGCTCCTTTCGCTTTGGCCAGGGCGGACATCTGCTCGGCGGTCAGCATTCCGGGCATCAGCGGCATGGCGCCCATGTGCGCCGCATGATCGTGCGCCGGGGCTGCCGGCTTGCCGCGTTCCGCCAGCCAGTCCTTCATGAACTGGATTTCGTCGCTTTGCGAGATGGTGATGCGCTCGCCGAATGCCAGCAAGTCCTTGCGCTCGCCGCGCGTGCGCAGAAGGTCAACCATCTCGACCGCCTGGGCGTGGTGGTGAATCATGCCCTGCATGAAGGTGACGTCAGCCTCCGCGACTTTCGCTGTCCGCCTGGTGGCGGCCGCCGGGGAAAGGGTCTTG
This sequence comes from Bryobacterales bacterium, assembly GCA_016789925.1. Classification (GTDB taxonomy): domain Bacteria; phylum Acidobacteriota; class Terriglobia; order Bryobacterales; family Bryobacteraceae; genus JADLDI01. Next base: position 2,137 of record JAEUQD010000730.1, read on the forward strand.
GGAGCCTTGCCGGGCGCACCGGGCTGAACGATGGGAGCCGGCTTAGCCGACGGTTTTGCCGGCTGGCCGAACGCCAGTACCGTGCTCAGTGAGAGCAAGACGGGGACCACGGACCGAAGAGCCATGCGTCACTATACGACCTGGCGATTTGACGCGTCAACCAGATGCGTTACGAATGCAGTTAGGCCGTGCCAAGCGCTGCTAGCGGCTCCAATCAGTGGCGGAGCTGGACAATTGACGGCGAAAAATGGGCGCATTGGGATAGCTCTTCTTGGCGACCGGCACGGGAACCGGCTGGCCTAAAGTATTGACCGGGTCCACCAGCCGGACCTGGCGCGGCGCTAATAGCCGAGCGATGTCAGGCAGGTCAAAGTGCCGGAGTACGCCGGTGATCGCGTTCTCCCATTGGGACCGGCTGATGCGCTGGCGGACGACGGCTTCGTAGGAGAGGACCATGCGCTCCAGCACGACGCTGGTAATGCGATTGTCGAGTGCCGCGGCATAGAGAACGGGAACGGCCGCGGAGTCGACGCCATAAGCCAGCAGCGACGAGGGGTCGACTTCGGGGCGGGACCGCAGCCAGTCGATGGCGCGCGCGAGATCTTCTGTGCGCATGCCTGCCAGCGGCTTGCCGGTCAGGAGAGCGGTCATCGCAGACCGGTAATCGCCAAAGTAACGGGGCCAATCCGAGCCATTCTCGTCGTCGAAGGCGCGCGTCTCCCCGAGCCCGCGCAGATCCACGGACAGAACGACCTTCCCGTCGCGGACGAGTTGCTCGGCCGTGGCGTGCGCGGCCGATTTCCCTTGGCCATGGGCCAGAAGGACGGCAGGCTTCCGCCCACTGTCATTGGGGAGGTAGAGAAGGGCGGGGACGAGAATGGAGGGTTCCGGGTCGAAGGTGAGTTTTTCGATCCGGTAGCCATCGCGTTCGAGAATGCCGTAGGAGCGTGCCGGTACGGGGGTGGACAGGGGAGCGAAAGAAAGGACTCGACGAAGGCCATCGAGGCTCGGCGCCTGGCCCCGGACTTGGGCCAGACGCTTGAGGTTGAGGGAATGGACCGTTTCTTCCTTCGGGAATTCAGTGACCACCTGTCCGCTGGAGGTCGCCCAGAGTTCCTCTTCCAGCAGGATCTTGACGGTCGGTTCGCCTTCAGTGTCTTCCGCACCGAGGAGGTGCTTGCCGAAGAACCGGTAGGCGGCCAGGCGGCGCGGCTTGGTGTAGCCATGCCCGTCGTCGGCTTCGAACTTGCCAAAGCGGTCGGCCGCGCCGAGGGAGTCGTAGACGCGGGCCGCCTCGGCATATGTTTCGCGCGCGCCCGCAATGGAGAAGAAGTCGCGAACGGCGGTGAGCATCAGGTACGGCTTCGGCGCGAAGGAAAGGACAAAGTCCGGATGGTCGAGCCCCTCGGAGATGGAGGGGGGAATGCATTGCTCGGCATCTTGAGGACCAATGGTCTCCAGAAGTCGGCGCCAGTTGGTGAGGTAGCAGGATGGCGCGGCGGCTGCAAAGCGGTCGTCGAGCGACGCGAGGTAGGACGTATGGGTACCGCCGCCCGAGTTGCCGGTAACACCGACGCGCTTGGCGTCGACCTCGGGGCGCGACAACAGGTAATCGAGAGCGCGAATGCCGTCCCAAATGGTGTACCGGGCCAGGGGATCGCCATTGAGCAGCGTCTGGAGCCCGCTGATGGTGTGCTCAGTAGTGGACCGGATGACCTTCGACTGGCGGAAATCGTCGTCCCACATCTGGATACGCTCTCCTTGTCCGATCGTGTCCCAAGCGAGGCAGACATACCCCTTTTTGACAAACGAGACCAGAACGTATTGCCAGGCTTCGTGGGCTTTTGCGCCGGCTTCATGGCCCAAAGGGAAGAGGATGGCGGGAAACGGGCCCCGGCCCTTCTTCGGGAGATAGAGGTTGGCCGTGACGTGAAAGCCGGGCTGGCTCTCAAAAATCACCTTCTCGATCTTGAATTCCGGGAAATCGAGCGTTGCGGTGACCCGCGGATTGAGAGGAGTCTTTTCCGGGAAGGGGCCGCCAAGCAGACGGATGAGTTTCTCGCGGTACTGCTGGCGGTGGCGGAAGAGATCCTGGGAACTGCCCAGCGCGCTGACACGCTGCCGGCGTTCGTCGAGCAGGCGGAAGGCCCGGGCCTTGACGTAGTTCGGGAGCATTTCACGCAACTCGCGCCCGTCGACCTGATTGGAAAGGAAATTCAGGTCGGTGGGCGCTTGCGCGAAAGCAGTGCAGGCCAATAGCAGATAGGATGCGCAACGCATCCTACCAGCTTAAGCGAGCGGAGAACCGCAAGCGACGGGAGAGAGTTTATCCTGAAGGTATGACCTTGTGCCGTGCGTTTGCCGTTGGTGTGTTCGCGCTGGCCGCCTGGGCCCAGAACGGGAAGGATCTGGGAGCCGTGTCCACGGGACCAACCGTTCGTGTCGTAGGAATCGGCGATTTTGGATATGAGGGCGGCGATTCGGGACGCCAGGCAGTGGCGCGGGCGATTCAGAAGCGCAATCAACAATATCCGTTTCAAATTGGGCTCACGGTGGGGGACAACTTCTACCCTAGTGGGGTGAGCAGCGACAGCGATCCCATCTGGAAGAAGATTTGGGAAACCGATTATGGCCCTATCCGCGTTCCTTTTTTTGCCTCGCTGGGCAACCACGACTATGATGGCAACGAGCAGGCGCAGATCGAATACGAGAAGAAGAGCGCAACGTGGCGCATGCCGGGCCGCTACTATACGTTTCAGGCAGGTCCGGTACGTTTCTTCGCGCTCGATACCGACGAGGGAACGGCCAGGAGGTGGTATTCGCTGTGGGAGCGAAAGTGGTCGGCCGAACAGGCGGAATGGCTGAAGAAGGCACTGACGCAGTACAAGGACGCACGGTGGAAGGTGGTTTACGGCCACCATCCGGTCTACTCCGACGGCGAACACGGGGACACCAGCCGGATGATCAAGCAATTGCTCCCGATCCTGCGGGAGCAAAAGGTGGATGTGTACCTGGCCGGGCACGACCACGATCTCCAGTATCACGTGCGGGATGGCCTGCATTTTGCAATTGTTGGCGGTGGGGGAAAGGATACCCGGTCGATCACGCAGAGGCGGGCTGAATTCGCGGCCGCCAAGCACGGCTACCTGGACCTGTCAGCAAGCGAGAAGAAAATGACGCTCCAGCTGATCGCTGGAGACGGCAAAGAACTGTTCTCGAAGACGATCGAAAAGTGAGCGCCTCGATGGGCCTAACGGCCAAGGCGAACAAATTCGTACCGCTCGAGGGTGGCGGCAATCGAGAACGTCCTCTCCCGGTCGTGGGGCAACAACCGCGGCGGGCGTGTCTCCAAACGGATGATGGTCCCGACACAATGGAGTTTCACGCCGTTCGGATCCTTACCCGTCGGCAACGTGATCGTGTACTCGATCGGTTCCCCCACCGGCAGTTGGGATTCGCAGGAAAACAACACGCCCCCCGAACTGAGGTTTCTGGTTTCCGTGAGGTGACCGAGAGTCGACGAGCCACTGCGGAGGAGTTGGATCGGAAGCCGGAGTTCGAACCGCTGGGACTTGCGCTGCTCAGCCTGCATTACATAGAACACTCTAGCTGGACTAGAGGTCGAGGTCAATACAGAACGCAGACGGGAACGGTGCAGAAGTCCTGGTACGGACCCACCCTTTCGGGGGAGGGAAGAGCGCGGCCCGGTCGCGAACGCGACGGTGGATACTACCAGCAATTTAAGGGGAATATTGAGAAAAAATGATTAGAAGTACCCTTCGAATTGCCGGCGGAACCCTCCTCGTAATACTAGGAGTACTTGGACTGATTCTGCCCATCATGCCGGGTTGGATCTTCCTGATTCCGGGGCTGGTGATTCTGGGCGAGTACATCCCGCCGATCAGGCATCTGGTGGAGTGGGCGAAGCGGAAGGCCGGGGCGGTTGTGGCCGGAGGCGGAGCGGACCCCAAGGCATAGGGTTTTGGCAGCGGCTGTAACTAGCTGTTGGGACTGAGTTTACACAAAACAATTGCTTGGCTTTCTGTATTGACTCGTCCGCCACACCCAGTACACAATGAGTGTGCCTGAAACGGACGCGCCTCATCATGTTCAAAACAAAAAAGACCAGTTCTGAAAGCTCCCCGCTCGAACGCGCCTGTTCCTCCAGTGATGTCGCCCGCATTGCCGGCGTAAGTCTCCGGCAACTGCAATGGTGGGATGAACAGAAAGTAGTTTCCCCTCGCCATGAAGGACACCGCCGTGTGTATTCCCCCGAAGAAGTTGTCGAAATTACTGTCATTGCCGAACTCCGGCGCAAAGGCTTTTCGCTGCAGAAAATCCGCCGGGTGCTGCGTTACCTGCAACGGGAGATGGGAAAACATTTAGGAAGGGTAATGGCTGGAACGGCCGAGATGCATCTTCTGACCGACGGAAAGAACATCTTTCTGGAAGACAGTCAGGCCCGCGTGATCGAAGTACTCAAGAGCGCCAAACAGGCGATGTTCCTGGTTTGCGTGTCGGATCAGGCTCGGCGGTTGACTGCAGCACAGCGGAAGCCCGCCAAGGCCGAAACTCAGGTTAGTGGAACTCGCCGGACACGGGCCGCGGTTTAGAGCGGAATCCGCGGTTTGGTCTCGGTGCCGGTATAAAGCTGGCCGGTGGCAAACTCGTGGGGCGGCAAATCCAGCAGCCGTGGCCGGATCACGAGCAGCGCCTCGTTGGTGTCGGTGCTGGTTTGCTGCTGGCGGAAGAGAGCCCCGAGAGCCGGTATGTTCGCCAAGCCGGCGATCCCGGTGAGAGTGCGGGCCTCGTTCACGCGCATCAACCCGGCGACAATCGCCGCCTCCCCCTGCTTCAGTCTGACCGTGGAGTTGAATTTGCGGTTCGCGATCACCGGAATCCCGTTGAGAGCCTCGCCGGTCAACACTTTGTATTCGGCTTCTACTTCCATGGCGACAATCGCGTTTTCCAACACGCGGGGTGTGATCTTCAGCACCACTCCCAAGTCTTCGAAATTGAACGTCGGCGGCGGTGTGTAGGTCTGACCGGTGCCGGAGGTCGTTCCGAAATACCCCACTGTCATCACAGGATACTTGTCACCCAAATGGAAATTGACGGCATTCCCTTCGCTGGAACGCATCTGGGCGGAATACAGAGTTTGACCGTCCCGCTCCGACATCGTGGCCAGCATCTGGGTGCTGGAGATGCCGATACCGAACAGGCTTGCGCCGCCTCCAAAAGTGGCGAAATTCGTGAAGGTGGTGATCGGGGAGCGGATCAGGGACTTGGCCGAACCCAGCCACGCAAACAGGGTATCGGTCTGCCACTGGATGCCTAACTCTCTTGATTTGTTGCGATTGACCTCCATGAAGTCGACTTCGATCATGACCTCCGCCCGGTGGCGCAGCAACTGGCGGAACAGGGCCACCGCGGGGATCACCTTCGAGGCGCGATCGCGAACCACGGCAATCCGCCGTTGGGAATCGATGCCGAATTTCTGAATTTCGAAAAGCTGTTGCACCGCCCGGGCCAGTTCCTGCACCTCCTGGAGTGTGAACGGGTGCGGCAGCGGGATCGATACGGCCATCGTGTGCTCCAGTTCCTGGCGCTTCTGCGCGGTATCGCGGGCCACCAGGGCCATGCGCTCGCTCACCGGGACCAGAAACGAGGCTGTGGACGCCTGGAGAGCCGCCGCTGCCTCCGGAAATGTGGCCTGGTTGAGTTCGAAACGGAGATTGGGCAGCGCCTGGTAGTCGGCATCGAAAACCACTTCGATCCCATAGGCCTTTAGCACCTGCTCGGCGACGGCTTTGGAATCGCCGCGCACCTTTAAATCGCGCAAGCCATCCTGGCCGCGCAATCGGAGCGGGGGCTGGGCTTGGCGCGCCTCCGTGAGGTCTTCCGGGGTCGGCGGGTCAGTTTCCACAAGTTCCGCCGACGGTGGGGGCGGACCAACCGGGGGAATCAGCGGGTTGGTGGCCAAGGCGCGGCTTTGCAGGGCTTGGCTACGCAGCCAATAGCGGAGGTTCTTCGGGTTCGTCGAGGCTGCCTGCGCATAGAGGAGATAGGCGCGCACGAAGTCGCCGGACTTTTCGGCCCGTTTGGCCTCATTGGCGTAGAACGAAGGGGACTGCTGCGGCCAAGCCGGCAGGGAACTCAACAAGATGGCCGCAACGAGACGATTCACCCATCACTTTTGACGAAGGAGACCGGGGAAGCGTGCAGAAGCCGACAGAAACGGCCGATAAGTGAACAGCATGCAGGCGACAGCTTTCCAATCGTCATTTCGACCACCCACGCCACAGACCTATAACGACTTAGGCATTCCGGAGTCGCTGGTGCTGGACCTCGTCCTGCGACGCCTACTCCTGGAGGGGTTCTCCAGCCTGCACTCGCTCAGCCGTGCTCTCAAGCTGTCGCTGCCGGTGGTGGATCACGCCTTCCGCCACTTGAGGAGCCAGCAACTGGTGGAAGTAAAGGGGATGATTGGCAAC
>JAEUQD010000766.1 GCA_016789925.1 Bryobacterales bacterium
CGTCTTCGGGTGGGTCGGATCGAGGATGTAGACCTTGCCCAGTTCCCGGTGCGGCACGAAGAGCAGTTCGCCGTCCTTGCGTAGAAGGGCGTCGTTCAACTCGGCTACCTGGGCCGTAAGCTGCGACGAGAGCCAGAAGGCACCCGCCCACAGCCCGAATCGATAGCCCATCTTCTGGAGGTCCGCAATCAGCGTCTGGGGCGGGGAAGGGAAGAGGGTGCGGTTCCAGACCAGCCAGGCGCCCGGCTGGCGGCCTTCCAGGTTGCCGAGGCTCACCCAGAGGTAGTTGATGTCGAATCACCGCAGGAGGTCGCGAATCGCCTGGGCGTTGCGTCTGACCACCGTCTCGTACTTCTCACTGTGAAAGGGATCCACCCACGACCAGCCCACCCACCCAGCGATCGGCTCTTTCCACACTCTCGGAGATTGATGGCGAACAGCGGCGTCCGCCCAATCGGTCAGACCCTGGATGGGGTCAGCGGGCGTTGCCAGCCGTAGTTCCTCCGCATTCACCTCCGCGCCCGGCTCCAGCGCCCAGTCCTCAAAGTCGCACCACGACTCGACTCGCAGTTTCCCGTTCTCGATCCACAACCAGTGTTCCGTGTTGGCCCGCGTGAACGTCGTAAAGCCCAGATTCAAGGTCTCGCTCGGCGTCACCACCTGCGTGAACACCTTGCTTCCCGTTCGCTCCGTAATACGCCTGACCAGGGAAGGGGTCTGCCATCCGGTCATCGAAAGCGCCACCGCTCCGGGCGCCATCGACAGCGTGCCGTCCACCAGCCGTACTTTGCCCAGTTTCACGGCGGTGGCGCCTGAATTCCGCAACGCAGCCCGCATCAAAAGTATACCCGCTGCCCGGACAGCCGTCACTTTGGCCACCACCGTCGTCCCCGCAATCGGTCCGTCCACCAGCCCGTAGCGGTGGCCATCAATCTCTATCGAAGGGTGGGAATTCTGGAGCGGACCCCATTGTGCCGCGAGGAGTGCAAGGAGAAGGACCATACTTCAATTCTCCTGCGAGATTTCCCCCACCGCTGAATTCCCTCCCAAAGTAACCGAGATGTAATCAAGCTGTAATAGTCAGGCGCGAAAATCGAAAGCGGTTATGTGGACTCAGGTCGTCTTATCAGGGATTTTGGCTGGTGTTTGTGCCTTGTTCTTATCGCACGCTGTAACCTATGGACGGCGTGGCCGAAGGTGGGGCAGCCTCTCCTAAAAGGAAACGGACCCCTGGGGACGAGCATCCCAGGGGTCCGTTGTGCGCTTCTGCCTTAAAAGCTGATCTTGATCCCAAATTGCAGCACGCGCATCGATGCCCGCAAGCTGCGAATCTCGCCCATGCGAGGTGCGTCCGGGGTGACGGAGTTGGGCGTGACGAACCCGATGTTGTTCGGCTGCCCAAAGTAGGGGGTATTGAACGCGTTAAAGGCCTCGGCCCGGAACTGCGTCTTTACGCGTTCGGTGATCGAGAAGTTCTTGAACAGCGAGAAATCCAGGTTGCGCTGGCCAGGCGATGTCATGATGTTGCGTCCCGAGTTGCCGTAGTGGCACAGGTCCGGCCGGCTTGGGATGTTGCACGTGACACGCTGGAAGGCGTACGGATCAAACCACAGCCCGCGGTTACCATCGTCAAGACGGCCGTCTCGCAGACGGTCCGGTCGCACGGGCGTTCCGTCTCCACCGGTATTCAGGTCGTTGGCGCCGACAGTCGGCGTCCAGGGGAAACCAGTGCGGATGGAGAAGATTCCGTTCGTCTGCCATCCCTTCAACACGAATCCGGGCACGCTCTTGAGGTTCTTCCCAAACGGAATCTCCCAGACATAGTGGAAGACTGCGTTTTGGGTGAGGTCGAAGGAGGTTCGGCCGCGCGACCCCAGGCGGTCCAGGGCCACCTGTCTCCCAGCTCCTTCGTTCCCGCCGTCCTCGCCGTCGCCCCACGCCTTGCTATAGGTGTAGGCCAATCCAAAGGTCACGCCCTTGGAGAATCGCCGTTCGAGTTTGGCCTGAAGTCCCTGGTAGAACTGGTTGGAATAAGAGTCAAACGCGAAGATGCGTCCCAGCGTTTGGATGCCCTTGCCGGGTTCGGAGGGGTCGAAGTATTGCTGGATCGCACGCCGGCTCTGGAAGTCGGTGTTCAGCGACGGCGCGGCGCTGTTGAAGTTCTCGTAGGAATTCGCCGAATGGGATGTTTTGGCGCCGACATATCCTACGGTCAGCGACAGGGCTCCGGGCAACTCGCGCTGAATGTCGAGGCTCCACTGCCACACATCGCGCTCTTGCCGGTCCGGCTCAAGGCGCCACGCGCTCAACGCCCGCGACTGGGTCGTCCCCGTGAACGGATCGTCCAGCGTTAGAATCGGGAACCCAGCGCGGAAGCGGCGGGTTGGGCCGCCGGGAACGGCGTCCGTGATCGAATCGAACTGCTGGAACCCCGACAGCGGCGGCATCAGGTTCGCGGTGCTGATCTGGACGAAGTGCTGGGGGCTCGTATACTGGCCCGCGCCGACGCGAACCACCCACTTGTCCGTCGGCCGGTAGGCGATACCGAGCCGCGGCTGCCAGAAGGGCGCCACTTGCTTCCAGAACTTCCGCTTCGCCTCATCGCTTTCCACGTTCGGGAACAGCGTTGGAACCTGCACGCCGCTCGGCGACGTGTAGGGCCGTTCCAGACTGATTGTCCGCACATGCCCCAGCTTGTCGTAGGGATTTCCCATGTAGTCGAACCGCAGGCCCACCGTCACTGTCAGGTTCCGCTTGACCTTCCACTCATCTGTCACATAGGCGCCTACGCGCCGCGACCGCATGTTTACCGACGGATAGCCTTCGGCTGTCTGGCTCCGGTTGGGATATCCGAGCAGGAATGACGAGTAGTTGAATCCGCTCTCGTTGGCCCCAAAGGCGAGCGCTCCGCGGGTCAGGTTGGCCGCGCGCCGGTCCATCGCCGCGTGGACGATCAATACACCCGTCTTGATCGAATGCTTTCCCTTGACGATCGAAAGGTTGTCCGCAATCTGGTAACTATAGGTATCGTCAGTGCGTCCGTTGCCATCGCCGATGGTGAAACCGATGCCCGGAACGCCGGTCTCCACAGGGGTAAACTTCCGATTGTTGTCGGTCGCCACCCGGAACCTGCCGATGCCCAGCGAGTCTACGTCAAAGTCCGTCCCGGTCCGCGGGTTAATGTAATTGTCGCCCCAGTTGTTGATGCCGAAACGGAGTTCATGCAGCACGTTCGGGCTGAATGTGTGAATCCACTGCGTGGCCACGTTATAGGCGTCTGAAAAGCGGTCTTCCGGGAAGTTCGGATTGATCTGGTTTGCTTCCCACTCGGACTTATCCAGCGCAAAACGCCCGAAAACGCGATCTCTACTGGTGAAGTTGTGGTCCAGCCGGCCGAAGTACTGCCGCGCATTGACGATGCTCGGAATCGCCCGCCGTACCGTGAAGTCCAATGGGTCCAATTGCTGGAAGTCCGGTTGCGGCAGAAACCTGTCGGTCACGTTCTTGGCCCCCGGGTGTAGCCGGGAGGCCGGCAGGATATTCCCGCTGAACGGAGTCCCATTCAAAGGGTCGAACAAGACGATCGCTGCGCGAACCGGACGGCCGGTCGCCGGATTTGTCGGCGGATTCAGCAACAGCGAAAAGTCCCCCCGCCGGAAGTCGTTGTTCGGCCACCACGCCGTCGCCACGCTCTCCTGCGTTTGCCGCCGCTCTTCATAGTTGAACGACCAGAAGGTGCGATTCTTGATCACCGGTCCGCTGAAAAACCCGCCAAACTGGTTCCGGCGCAGCCTATCTTTGTTTAGCCGGCCCGCGCCCACCGGCCGTTCGAAGTTCAAGAAGTAGTTTTCCGCGTCGAACGCGTCGTTGCGGATAAACTCCCAGGCAGTGCCATGAAAAGAGTTTGTGCCCGACTTGAGCGAGATCTCGACCCGCGCGCCCGAGCTTTGTCCGAACTCCGCCGAGTACGACCCCGTCTGGACCTTGAATTCTTCCACCGCGTCGATGGAAGGCGTAAAGCTCGAAATGTTGTATAGCGGCGCGATCGACTCCACTCCATCCATCGTGATGCTCTGGTGTACCTCGCGTTGTCCGTTGGCGATGACCGACATGCCGCCCCCCGGAATGGGAAACCCACCCTGGCCGTCGGCGCCGCCGCTGCGGCTGCCGTACTGCACGCCCGGCACCATCGCGGCCAGGTGGATGAGGTTCCTCCCGTTCAGTGGAAGGTCGGCCACCCGCTTGTTTTCAATTACCTGCCCCACGGCTGCGCTTTCCGTCTCCAGTACCGCGCCGGAGGCGATCACTTCCACGCTTTCCGTCACCGCGCCCACCTGGAGCACGAAATCCACACGAGCCTTCTGCTGCGTTTCGACCTTCAAACCCGACACCGTTTGCGTCCGGAATCCCTGCGCCTCGGCGCGTACGGTGTACTCCCCGATCTCGATCAACGGAAACGTGTACTCACCCGTTTGATCGGTCGTCTTTGTGGAGATCTGTCCGGTGGCGACGCGCGTGATCGTGATCTTCGCGCCGATGACAACTGACCCGGAAGCATCTTTGACGAGTCCGAGAATTTCATTGGATGTAGTTTGGGTCAAGGCAACGGGCGCGAATAGTCCCACCGCGAACAGAGAGACAGACAGAGATAGACTCGTCCTGAGCAACATATAGTGAAGTAACGATATACCATGGAGAAGGTACGGGTCAAGCATCGCACACACCTTGTACACAATTAATTCGCCTTATTTTCAAACGTGAACATTTCTTTAAACATTCCTTCGGATACTCAGGTCGGCATTCTCGGCGGTACGGGCAAAGAGGGCCGCGCTCTCGCTTTGCGCTTTGCCGCCTCGGGATGGAGCGTCTCGATCGGGTCGCGCGATCAAGCCCGAGCCGCGCAAACCGCGAGCGAAATCGCCCAAGCGGCGCCCGGAGCGGGCGTCCAGGGACTCACAAACAGCGACGTTGCCACCCGCGGGGGCCTCGTCTTTCTTTGTGTCCCCTACGACAATGCCGCGCCCACCCTGCGCAGTTGCCGCGAACTCTGGCAACCGGATACCGTTGTGGTCGACACCACGGTACCGCTTGTTTTCGACCGCCAGCGCGGAGCGATCATTCAGACCGTCGACGGGAATTCGGGAAGTGAAGTCCTTGCCAGGGAATTACCGGAGGGAGTTCCGCTCGTAGCTGCGTTCAAGACGATTCCCGCGCACATTCTGGGTGACGTGCATGAACCGTTGGATTGCGACGTGATCGTGTGCAGCGACCATCCGGAGGCCAAAGCACGTGTGATGAAAGCCGCGATGCAGTTCAACGGATTGCGTGCCGTGGATGGTGGTCCCCTGCGGCATGCGCGGGCGCTCGAGGCGATGTGCTGCATGGTGATCGGGATCAACCGGCG
>JAEUQD010000777.1 GCA_016789925.1 Bryobacterales bacterium
GCGGTTTGGACCCTACCCAAGGTTTGGATGCGCTACTCCGCCGCCGGACTGCTGGTCCTGCTTCAGTTGTCACCGATGCTTACCGGGCCGGGAGTTTCCGAGCGGCATCCCTATCAACAGGTGGCGCAGGCCGTTGCCGCGTCGGCTGAACCGGTTTACACGACTTGGCCCTACGGTATCGGCGAGACGGTGTCGTTCTATCTGCCCGAAGGCAAGCGCGTGGCCCCGTTGCCGGAAGATCCGGGCCAATTGCCCGCGGCCTTCATTCTGCTGCACCGGCCCGGCGTGCCTCGGGAGCAGAGCCAGGTGAATGCGCTGGCGCGGGCGGGTTGGGAGCATCGCGACGGGGAGTACTTCGTCGCTCCGGTCAACCCACAGTTCGGCACGCGGCTGTCGTTCTGGCGCAGGCCGTAAGCGCCCTTACCAGATCCGGCAGGCGTTTTCGCGAACCATCGGTTGTCCGGCCTGGCAACCGAACGCGCTTTGGAATTCCGGCATGTTCGAGACGGTCCCATTCACCCGGAATTCACCTGGGGAATGCGGATCGGTGCGCGTCCGCAGACGCCATTCCTCCGGTGTCGCGTTGCCGCACCAGACCTGAGCCCATCCGAGGAAGACCCGCTGCTCGGGGCTGTAGCCGTCGACCATCTTCTTTTCCTTGCCCTCGAGCGTGTCCATCAACGCCATGTAGGCGATGCGGAGGCCGCCGTTGTCAGCGACGTTTTCGCCGAGGGTGAGTTTGCCGTTCAGACGCGCACCGGCGGTGGCCTCGTAGGCGCCATACTGCTCGACAAAGCACTGGGCGCGCTTCTCGAACTCCGCGCCGTCGGTCGCGGTCCACCAGTCCTTGAGATTCCCCGCGCCATCGAACTTGCGGCCGGAGTCGTCAAAGCCGTGGGTGAGTTCGTGACCGATTACGGCGCCGATGGCCCCGAAGTTCACCGCGTCGTCCATGGCCTGGTCGAAGAAGGGCGGCTGGAGAATGCCGGCGGGGAAGTTGATATTGTTCTCGAGGGGACTGTAGTAGGCGTTGACGGTGGGCGGGGTCATGCGCCATTCGGTGGGGTCGACCGGTTTGCCGATCTTTTCAAAATCGCGCCGCTCGGCGAATTGGGTGGCGCGTCTCAGGTTGCCGACCGGGTCGTTGCGGGTGATCCGCACCGGCGAATAGTCGATCCAGCGGTCGGGATAGCCGATCTTGTTGGCGAACATCTTGAGCTTGTCGAGTGCGCGCCGCTTGGTGTCGGCCGACATCCAGTCGAGTTTCTCGATGTCTTTCGCGAGCGCTTTCTCGAGGGCCTTCACGAGTTCCATCATCCGGGACTTGGCTTGAGGCGGAAAGGCGCGTTCGACGAATTTCTGGCCGAGCGCTTCGCCCAGATTCTGATCCACCGCCTGGACACAGCGGCGCCAGCGAGGTTGCATCTCTTTAGCGCCGGCCAGGGTCTTGCGAAAAAAGTTGAAGTCCTCCTGGACGAACGCCCGCGGGAGGGCGGCGGCGTAGTTGTGCAGCGTGTGCCAGCGCAGGTAGCTCTTCCAGTCTTCGAGGTTCGCCTCGGTGAGCAGGCCGCTGAGGGCCTTCATGAAGCCGGGCATGCCGACGTTGAGGTCGCCAAAACCGGGGGCGGCCGTGCCGGCGAAGTAAGCGCGCCAGTTGAGGGACGGCGCGATCTGTTCCAGTTCCGCCTTTGACATCTTGTTGTAGCGCTTGTTGGGGTCGCGGAGGGTGACGCGGTCGAGGGAGGCGCGGGCCAAGGCGGTTTCGAGCGTCATGACAGCTTTCGCTTGAGCTTCGGAGGCAGCCTTGTCGGCACCCGCCAACTCGAACATTTTCGCGACGTGTTCGACATACCTGGCGCGGAGGTTCACCGTATCGGCGTTGTCGTTGAGGTAGTAGTCGCGGTCGGGCAAGCCGAGGCCGCCTTGCATTATGGCGGCGATGGTCTGCTTGGAATTCCTGTAGTCGGGCATGGATCCGAACCGGAACAAGACATTGAGACCGGCCAAATGCATGTCGGCCAGCAGCGGCGCAAGGCCTTTGATGTCTTTCAGGCGCTGGATGCGGTCGAGATCGCCGCGAATGGGGTCAAGGCCGCGCTTCTCGATGCCATCCTCGTCCATGCAGGCGGTATAGAAGTCACCGATCCGCTGCTCGACTGCGGAACGGGTCCCGCTGGTGACGGACGCTTTTTCGAGGACATCCTGCAGGAGCGCCTCGTTGCGGCGTTGGATTTCGTTGAAGCGAGTAAACCGTGAGTACTCAGCGGGTAAGGGGTTGCGGGCAATCCAGTTGCCGCAGGAAAACCGGTAGAAGTCGGTACAGGGGCTTACGTTCCTGTCGATCCACTGTGGGCTAAAGCCGAGGGGCGCCTGCTGGGCTCCCGCGACCGCCAGAAACAGACCCGCCAATCCCAAAACGCGCATAGCACTATTGTAAATGGGGAGCCGCCCCGCTCAGGTTCGGTATACTCGGGCAAGAAGTTTATGGCGAGCTACCGCTCGATCAAGGACCTGGACTGGCTGCTGCTTCTGGTGGCGCTGTTCATCTGTTCTTTAGGAATTCTTCAGATCTATTCCGCGACGCACGCCACGAAGTGGGCGAATGCCTGGTGGAAACAGGTGATCTACGTGGTGTTGGGGTTAGCGCTGATGTGGTTGATTTCAAAGATCGACTACCACACGCTGCTGGGGCAGGTTCCGGTGTTCTACGGGGTGACGATCCTCCTGCTGATCACCGTTTTGTTGATCGGAACGAAGGTGTTTGGGTCACGGCGGTGGATTCCTCTCTTTATGGGCTTTCACTTTCAGGTATCAGAATTCGCCAAACTGGTGATAATATTGCTGGTAGCTCGATATTTGACAAACCTGAAGAAGGAGCGCCTTGAGGCTCGTGAGCTGTTGAAGTTGGGGGCGTTAGTCGGGGTCCCGATGTTGCTGGTGATGCGGCAACCGGATTTGGGCACTTCGTTGACGTACCTGCCCGTGTTAGTGGTTGGACTGTTCCTGGCGGGCTTGAGTGTCCGGCAGATGGTTGTTCTGGCCATGCTCGGAATTGTTACTCCGGTTGTCGCCTATAATTTCCTGCTCAAGGATTACCAGAAAGCCCGGCTGACCAGTTTTATGGACCCGCAGCGGGATCGGCAGGGTTCGGGCTACCAGGTTATCCAGTCGCAGATCGCGATCGGCTCAGGGAGCGTTTGGGGACGGGGGATTACCCAGGGTTCTCAAACGCAGTACCGGTTTCTGCCGGTGCCGCATACAGATTTTATCTTCGCCACCTTCGCGGAGGAGAATGGATTCGTTGGTGTAGTGGCCGTTCTAGGTTTATATTTGCTGCTCCTGTTGCAGATTGTTCAGAATGCGCAGACCGCGCCGGATCGTGCGGGTATGTATATCTGTATGGGAGTAGCAGCACTATTGCTCTTTCACCTCTTGGTGAACGTGGGGATGGTCGTTGGCCGAATGCCGGTGACCGGGATCCCCCTGCCGCTGATGAGTGCCGGCGGTTCGAGCACATTATCGTTTTTCCTAATGCTGGGGTTGGTCAACAATGTCCGGCTACGGCGTTTTGTGAATTAGATCGCGCTTCTAAACCGAGCGCCGAATGTTGATATTTAAAGGATGCGGGTTTGGAGGTCCGCGGCGCGCGTTGCGTCCGGCAGCTCACTCGCGGTGAAGTTTTCGGTTCCGCCTCCTCATTTGACTGGAGTGCTGCTGGAACCAACGGTGACAACGAAAGGCTTTGATGCGACGCATTTGGCGCAATAGCCGCAGTTCTCATTACCGCGCCCCTCGACTGCCTGATCTCTACTCCTCCCGACCCGCTCCGGAAGCGGAGACCCATAATGACCAAAGAGTTGGTGATTTCCTCCAACCGGCACGAAACTAAAGTCGCGATTTTAGAAGACGACCAACTGGTCGAAGTATATTTTCAACGGTCGCACGAGTACTCCCTGGTGGGGTCGATTCACAAAGGGCGGGTGACCCGCGTTCTTCCGGGTATGCAATCGGCTTTTGTCAACCTGGGACTGGAGCGCGACGCGTTTCTCTACGTTTCGGATTTTCTCGAACAGACCGGCGAGGAGTATGATCGGGTGGCGGTGGACGAACGACCGCGCCGGGCCGAACCGCGCAGCGCCGTTCCCCCGATTGCAACCGTCAGTCCGGCGCCGGTAGTGGAAGCCGTTGTTCCGCCGCCGGTGGTTGCGGAATCTCCGGCAGCCACGCCGCCTCGTGAGAACCGGGATGCGAATCGGGATCGTGACAACCGTGACCGGGGCGGCGACGACCGAGGGCGCCGCGGCCGCCGTTCACGCCGCCGGCGGCGGACGGGAGGCCGGGGATTCCCGGAGTCAAAGTATTCGAGCCCCGCCGATGTCTCCGACACTCCCAACGAGACGATCGAAGAAGAGGAAGAGGCGGATACGGTTGAAGCGCTGGTCCTGCCGGGCGAATCGATCGCAAAATACTCTCAGCGCCCCGGGGGGGAGGAAGCCGAGCAGGATGTTGAGCCGGTCGGCGAACCGGGTGAACCCGAGGAGCCGCACGGCGGCTTCGAGGAGCCTGTACCTGCCGTCGCTAGCGAGATCGAGCCAGAGCCTGTCGTCCTGACTAAGGAACTGAAGGAAGAGGTCAAGGAACTCGTTGAGGAGTTGGAGGAAGACGCTGCTCTCGACGCGGCGCAGGAAGCCGCTGAAGCGGCGCTCGCCGCCGAACAGGAAGCCACCTACCGTCCGGTCATCCAGGAACCGCAGGTCGCCTCCGTCGAGTTGGTTGCGGCCAGTGGAGAACCGGGCGAGTCCGATATTGCGGGAGAGTCGGAAGCGGCGGTGTTCACGGAGTCGGTTGCCGAAATCGAAGATGTTGACGAAGTGGATAGCGAAGCGGAAGGGCAGAGCGGAAGCGACGACGCCCAGTCTGCCGCGGTGGACGAGTTGCCCGATGAGGAGCCTCAGGCTTCTGAACCGGAGCCCGAATCCAGTCCCGAAGGGGAACCGCAGGAGATTTCCGCCGAGGTCCGCGAAGAACAACCGACCGCGCGGTACATTCAGCGTGGCAACCGCCGCATTCGGCGGCGGGGCGGCCGTGGCGGGGACCGTCCGGACCGTGGTGAACGTCCGGATCGTGGTGAACGTCCGGATCGGGGTGGGGAAGCTCGTTCCATGGCGCCCGGTGAGCGTCCGGCAGCCGAACGTCCGGCAGGCGACCGGCCCGATCGCTCCGGTGAAGCCCGGGCCATGCCTTTGGGCGAGCGTCCGGAGCGAACAGAACGTCCCGACAGCCGGCAGGTTTCCCGCCCCGACCGCGAGAAGCCGCCTCTGCCGTCCATCAGCGATCTGCTGAAGGAAGGCCAGGAGATCATCGTCCAGATTTTCAAGGAGCCGCTCGGCCAGAAGGGCGCGCGGATCACCTCTCATGTCGCGATGCCGGGCCGGTACGTGGTCTACATGCCCACACTCGACCACCTGGGCGTGTCGCGGAAGGTCGCCAGCGATGAAGAGCGGATCCGGCTGAAGCGAATAGTCCAGACTCATGCCCAGGGAATGACAGGCGGCTTTATCGTCCGCACCGCCGGCGAGGGCAAGACCGACGCCGAGATTGGCGCGGACATGACGTTCCTCTACAACCAATGGCTGGAGATTCGCAAGCGGGCTGAAAAGCGGCCGGCGCCATTATTACTCCACCACGACCTGGAACTGGTCACGCGCACTCTGCGCGATCAGGTGAACGAGCAGTTCAAAGCAGTTTGGGTGGATAGCGAAGAAGTGTACGAGGCGGTTGTGGGTTTCCTGGAGCGATTCCAGCCCCTGCTTGTTAACCGCGTCAAGCTGTATACGCGTGATTTGCCCATTTTCGATACGTTCAACATCACGACGGAATTGGAAAAGGCTCTGCGGCCCAAGGTGTGGCTCAAGTCGGGCGGTTACATTGTGGTCAACCAGACCGAGGCGTTGGTGGCCGTGGACATTAACACGGGCAAGTACGTCGGGAAGTCGAACAAACTAGAAGACACGATCGTCAAGACCAACCTCGAGGCAGTGAAAGAAATCGTCCGGCAGATCCGGCTGCGGGACCTGGGTGGAATCATCGTGATCGACTTCATCGACATGGATGAGCGCAAGAACCGGCAGAAGGTGATGCAGGCGCTGGAGGAGGCGATGCGGACCGATCGGGCGCCCTACAAGATCCTGCAATTCAACGATTTCGGCCTTGTGGCGATCACGCGCCGGCGCGTGAAGCAGTCGCTCGAACGCGCCCTCTGCCAGCCCTGCACGACGTGTGAGGGCGCGGGTTATGTGAAGAGCGTCCAGACTGTGGTGGGCGAGATCCTGACCGAAGCCTATAAGATCGCCCCGGCGCTGGAGGGCAAGGACGTGATGCTGCGGGTTCACCCGGATGTCGCCAAGGAACTCAAGCGAGCCGGCGAGAATTACATCGCGGAGCTCGAAGAAATCCTGGGCCGGACGCTGATCGTCAAGAGCGATCCGCTCCTGCACCCCGAGAAATTCGACCTGGCCTGAGATTGACGGTGTCCTGGCGACCACTCACCATTGCCGCTTTCCTCTACTGGGGCGGGTTGGTGTGCGCCCAGGAGATTCAGGTTTACTCTGAGTTTCGCCGGCTGGGCGCCGATGGCCGGATCATCGAAGCGGACCGTGCGGGAAAGCCACGGGAGATTCTTTCGCCGGCCATCCCGCGCAACGGTTTTGCCACATTCTACCTGATGGTGAGGGGAGAGCCCGGCAACTCCTATCACGTATACCTAGGCGAGAACCCGGAGGGAATTCTCAAGACCACGCTCTATCGGGTGGGCACCGGGGCGGCAGACACGCTCGAGCCGGTGAAGCTGCCAGTTTCAGGGATTCTCGCCGAGAGCACTCTTATCTTTGCTTTGGACGTCTGGACACCAGCCACGGCGCCGGTGCGCCGGGTTCGTTTGGAAGCCCAGTTGAACTCGGGGGACCGCTGGATTATCTACCCGCTGGAATTGCGATTGCAGCCGGCGACCATTCCCCTGAGTCCGATTACCTTCGGCCAGTTGGCGCCGCTCGCGGCACCGTCCTCGGATACGGCTATCTCGGCGTTGGACCCCTACCTGTGCGGAAAGACCCACAAGGCGACCGAGAGTGGACTGAGTTTGCGGAACCTGATCCGGAGAAATGCGTCGCAGGACGTGGCGCTGGCCAAGAAACTGGAGATCACGCACGGCAAAGATAAGGTGAGGGCTGGAATTCTGAAGGCCTTGGGCGTCCCCGACGCGCCATCCTGGTGTGGCGAGCACAAGATGGCGAGTCCGGAGGACTACCTCAAGGTGCGGGATTTCCTCTACAAACTGGCCATCGAAGCCCAATAGATGGATGCCGCTGGGGTACACTAAGAGAGGCACTTCCCACCATCTCGCGGAGAGATGGCCGAGTGGTTGAAGGCGCACGCTTGGAAAGCGTGTATAGGGGAAACTCTATCGAGGGTTCGAATCCCTCTCTCTCCGCCATCGTCTTTTCAACAGCATACGAGGATTGGCTGGGCCATCCCGACCGCCCGGAAGAGACGCGGTTCGCATCGTGGAGCCCGAAGGATTTTTTTGAGGAACACGCGCACAACCGAACCTGCTGCGCGCGGCGGAAGTCGTTGCTCCTCAGTAAGTTGGCACCGCGCTGCGCGGCCCTGTGCGCTACTATGGGTTCTATGATCAAAGGACCCGCCATCTTCCTCGCCCAGTTTATGGGCGATGAGGCTCCGTTCAACTCCCTGCCGAATATCACCGCCTGGGCTAAGTCGCTCGGCTATCTTGGCGTCCAGTTGCCAAGCTGGGATAGCCGGATCATGGACTTGGCCAAGGCCGCCGAATCCAAGACCTATTGCGACGATCTGAAGGGCCAGACGAATGGCCTCGTCATTACGGAACTGGCCTCGCACCTACAAGGCCAGCTAGTCGCTTCGCACCCGGCGTTCGACGAACTGTTCGATGTGTTTGCCGCGCCCGAGGTTCGTGGAAATCCGAAGGTCCGCTCCGAGTGGGCCATCAACCAGTTGAAGTTGGTGATCAAAGCTTCGGCCAACCTGGGACTGCCGGTGACGCCGTCGTTCTCCGGCGCGCTTCTCTGGCCGACACTGTATCCGTGGCCGCAGCGTCCCCCGGGGCTGGTGGACGAAGGCTTCCAGGAACTCGCCAAACGGTGGAAGCCGATTCTCGACATGGCCGACGAGTATGGCGTCGACTTCGCCTACGAACTGCACCCGGGCGAAGACCTGTATGATGGCGCGACCTTCGAGCGGTTCCTGGAGGTGACGGGCAACCACCCGCGGGTCAACATCAACTACGACCCGTCGCACTTCATTCTGCAATGCCTGGATTATGTCGGCTTTATCGATGTCTACGGGCCGCGGATCAAGGCGTTCCATGTGAAGGATGCTGAGTTCCGGCCGTCGGCCAGGGCGGGCGTGTATGGTGGGTACCTGGATTGGAAGGAGCGTCCCGGGCGGTTCCGGTCGCTGGGCGATGGACAGGTGGACTTCAAGCAGGTGTTCACGCGTCTGACCGCCGTGGGCTATTCCTCCTGGGCTGTCCTGGAATGGGAGTGCTGTTACAAGGACTCCGGCCAAGGCGCGGCGGAAGGAGCGCCTTTCATTGCCAGTCACTTGATTGAAGTGCCCAAGAAAGCCTTTGACGACTTTGCGGGCGCCGCCTCCGACAGTGCGCGCAACCGACGAATTCTGGGCTTGGATTAAGGGAAAACGGGCAGCAGTCGATCGAAGGGATCACGGCGCGAGGGGCGCGAAATAATACATTAAAGTATTGTAGGCGAAACCTGTCAAGAAAATGTGCGATTTTGGGGTAGATAAGTCCGATTTCGTGATATTGTTGAGATCGGAGGGTTGCCATGCAACCAAAGAATCTACTTATCCTCGCGGAGTCCTCCACCGGACAGGCCCTGTCTGCGACGCTCGAGCAGGAGGGGCATCAGGTGACAGTTGCTCCTTCCAATCCCGCCATCATGGCGAGCGTGCGCAACGCCGGTTACGATGCCGTGATCGCTGACATTTCTTCGGCCGCGAGCGTGGACGCGACGCTCCCGACTCTCGAGGAGGTGGAGCGCCGCCACATCGAACGCGTTTTGGACGAAACGCGCTTTAACCTATCCCGGGCGTCGCGGGTTCTGGCCATCGACCGCACGACTCTTTACAATAAGTTGAAGCGGTTCGGTTTGCAGCGTGATTCGATTCGCGCGCGGCGGCTTGCCGTTCAGTCTGGCGCCCACAATGGTTCCACGGTCGTGGAACATGTGGCGGCGCACATTCCGGCCTGAGTACCTGACGGCGGGAGCGGACTGAGAGCCTCGGCGGCCGTGTGAGGTGTGTAATCGGCTTGTAACGCCAGGCGGGACCGCACCGTAGTAGTATTCTGGAGAAGGAAACCCAGGATTCCCGTGTGGAGGTCCCTTTCATGCTATCTATTCAATCTCTAGCCAG
This sequence comes from Bryobacterales bacterium, assembly GCA_016789925.1. Taxonomy (GTDB): domain Bacteria; phylum Acidobacteriota; class Terriglobia; order Bryobacterales; family Bryobacteraceae; genus JADLDI01. The sequence goes on from JAEUQD010000777.1 coordinate 9,472, forward strand.
GCCGGTCGCTCTCGCCGCGGCTGCCCTGCTCACCCCCATCCTTGCCTTGGCCCAGACGGGCGCGATTGCCGGCAAGGTAACCGGCCCGGACGGTGCCCCGCTCAAAGACGCGATGATCAAGATCGAGCGCACCGACATCAAGGGCAACTACAAGGTCAAGACGAATAAGAAAGGCGAATACTTCCACGCCGGTCTTCCGCTTGGCCAATACAATGTCATGTGCGAGATCGAAGGCCGGATGGCCGATCGCGTTCAGGGCGTCCGCACCCGGCTGGGCGATCCCGTAGAAATCAATTTCGACCTGAAGCAACAGGCTGACAAGCAGGCCGCGATGCAGAAGGCCGCGGAGACCGGCCAGTTAACGCAGGAAATGTCGCGCGAGATGAGTGCCGAACAAAAACAGGCGCTGGAAAAGCAGATGAAAGAACGCGCGGCAGCGATGGCGAAGAACAAGGAGTTGAACGACGCGTTCAACAACGGCATGGCCGCCATGCAGGCGAAGCAATGGGATGTGGCGGTGCAGAACTTTGAAAAGGGTTCCACGGTCGATCCCAAGCAGCATGTCATTTGGGCGAATCTTGCCGAGTCGTACTTCGGGCTGGGCACGACCAAGACCGGCCCCGAACAGGAAGCCGCCTTTGCGAAGGGCACGGAGGCGTGGGGTAAGGCGATCGAACTGAAGCCGGACGATGCGGCCTACCACAACAACTTCGCGCTTTCGCTGGTGAAGGCAAAGAAGTTCAAGGAAGCGGAAGAGGAACTGGTGAAGGCGGCCGCGTTGGATCCGCCGAAGGCGGGCACGTACTTCTACAATCTGGGCGCGGTGCTGACGAACCTCGGTCAGTTGGAGCCGGCGGGTCAGGCGTTCAAGCGAGCTGTCGACGCCGACCCCAACCATGCCGACGCCCAGTATCAATACGGAGTCTACCTGGTGTCGAAGGCGCAAACGACGGCAGACGGCAAGGTGGTCCCGCCCGAAGGGACGCGGGAAGCGTTTCAGAAGTATCTCGAACTGAAGCCGACAGGGCCTTTTGCGGATTCTGCCAAGGGCATGCTGTCCACTTTGGAAGGCGCGGTACAGACGCAGTATGTCAACCCCGACGCCCAAAAGGCCGGGGCCAAGAAGAAGAGCACCAAGAAGTAACTCTTGGCGAACCGATGCCGCGTAATAGCGTGAGCTAAAGGGGAAATCATGCTCCGGGCCCTGATCTACATTCTCGCGAGCATTTTCATCATTACGCTGCTACGCGGCATCATTGGAATCATCACGAAAGGCGTCGGCCAGCTTTTCGAAGAGCAGTCTCCCACCCAGGCCTCCAAATCTCCCGCTCCCGGCGCAGGTGGCGAACTCTACAAGTGCGCCACCTGCGGGACGTTCAGTTCCCCGAAAGCGAACCTCACTTTGCAGCGAAACGGCCAGACTCTGTATTTCTGTTCGGAATCCTGCAAAGCGAAAAACGCCTAGGCGGCGGGGTCACTCGATACTGTCGATAACGCCGTTATAGTTGTCGTCCGGGAACCAGACGAGGAAAATCTGGCGAAAATCATTATTTCCGAAGTCCTTGACCAGCTTTCCGGTCGAATCCCATGTAGGAACGCGGCGGTTGAAGGCCAGGATCATGCCATTGTGGGACCAGACGAGCGCCTCGGCGGCGGGCACGCCCGTACCGTGGGTGGTGATCCACACTGTGTTACCGAAGAGGGGACCTGGTTTGACGCAAGTCACGGCGACACCGCCTTCACTCAACACAGCGATGGAATTGCCCGAAGGGTGCCAGCGGACTCCACCCGTCGCGCCGGCGGGTAGGCGGGTAGCCTGGACGGGCCGAAGCGCCGGATCGGCCGCGTCGTCAGAACCGTTGGACGGGATGACGTAGACTTGGCGACTACCTTCCGGAGAAGTGGCATAGTAAGCGATGCGAGTGCCATCGTAAGAGCCGCGGACAATGCCGGAGGCTTCGGTGCGGGTCAACCTGCGAGTCCGGACGCCGGCCGGCGGCCGTGGATACTCGGTAGTGCTGCCGGAGAAGGCGGACGTGACATCGACGTTCTCGGGAATGTCGACAACGAAGAGCGAATTCTTGTACGTGCCGTCTTCCTCCTTGACGCGGCCGATGAAGCCACGCATCAGGGCCTTGGCGCCAATCCAGGAGTCGTCAGCGGCGCGTTCAATCTGGCCGGGCTGGGCTTGGTTGGTGGGGGCCATGTTCAGGAGCAGAACGGCATAGTGGGTGACACCGCCGGGCGCACGCTCGTGGGGTACGAGCATCCCGATCGTACGTGCATAGGTCGTCAATAGCAGGTCGTCGTAGGTGAACCCGATGCGAGTGCTGGCCGGGGCGTATTCATGACGGTGGGTGCCGCCGCGATGCGCGCCGGGAGGGGTGACTGTCGAGGTGACATCACGGTAGTCGAGGAAGCCCTTGAGGTCGCCGCTGCCGTCGGCGGGAACCACGCCGCCGCGGCGGTTGGTCGTGCCGTAGAAGCCGAGGCGGGGAGTTTCGCTGGGGAGCGGTCCGTGAATGAAGACGACCTCGTCAGCTTGGGGGTTATAGGAAACGGCGCCGAGTCCGGGCGCGGACCCGGTGGTGGAGACGACGACGTTATAGGGGGCGTAGATGAGGTTTTCCAGGCCGGTGGTGACGGAGACCTTCATAATGGTGGTTCCGCCGCCGATGCCGCCACCGACGGTGTCGCGCGTATCGACCGCAAGAAACCGGTCGTCGCGAGAAAAGTTATCGTTGTTATCGAGCAAATGGCTGATGGGAGAGTAAGTCAGTTGCCATTCGCCGGCGGGCGCATCGGCTGGCCGGCGCGGCGGGTCAGCCGCGAGCAATACGCCGGTCAAGGCAAAACCAATTGACAAGCGCCAATTCCACATAAGAGATGTCCTTTCCAGGCATGACTAAGCGACTTGATAGTCTGAATTTGCCTGCATTGGGAGTCTAGCACCTGAGGACGCCGGAGAGAAGGGATAAGCGATAGAATGCGGGCTAGAGGAGCGAACCCAAGTTGCGGTACTTGATGGTGTGGGTGAACGCGTTGGCGCTATTAGCGCCGCCGGGCTTCGGACAGAGTCCGGGGGGACAGTATCCGCCGGGGCAATATCCGCCCGGGCAGTATCCGCCGGGACAGTATCCGCCGGGGAGTCAGTACCCTGGTGGGCAGACTGGCGGGCCTGGTATTTCGATGCCACGGCTGAAGTGGCCGAAGCGGAAGGGTAAGGACAAGCAGAAACGGACCGGGGTGGAAGGAGTCTTGCGCAGCTTGCAGGCGAAGTCGCTGGAAATCGAATCTTCCAAGGGTCAGGTACAGCGCTTCCGGCTGCTTGCCAAGACGGAGTTCAGGAACGAGAAGGGTGTATCGATCCGGGATTCGCTGCTCGCGCCAGGGGATTGGCTGTCGGTTGAGACCGATCCGGACGACGAGGAGACAGCAGTGCGGGTGGTGTTGCTGGAGAGCCGTCCGAAGGCGGAGGTGGAGGTCAACGAGAAGAAGGAGGAACCGGAAGCAGAGGAGGAACCCAAACCCAGCACGGCGGTGGATCCTTCCGATCCGTTGCCGGCCGCAAGGCAAGTAAGCGTGGATTATGAAGGCAACCTGCCGGACTTTGTGGCAGAGCAGGCGACGACGCGGTACTTCCGGACAGGGACGGAAGGTGACTGGCAGAAGATCGATACGGTGACGGCGGCGCTCGCGTATGTGGAGGGGAAGGCGGAGTACAAGGATTGGGAGACGGAGGGGCGGCCGATCGAGGCGAGGAAGCCGCCGCCGGGCATCTGGTCGATGCAAGATTTTGTGAACGTGGCGCAGGACCTGCTATCGACGGCGACAGCGGCTGATTTGCGGCAGCGAAACGAAGAGAAGATCGGGACGCGCGCAGCGGTGAGCTACCGGTTTACGGTGCAGCAGGCGAAGTCACACTGGGCGCTGGCCGCGGCGGACGGGCGGCGTTATAGCCCGGCGTACGAGGGTAATCTGTGGTTGGACAAGGAGACGGGGAGCGTGCTGCGGATCGAGCGACACGCCACAGGGCTCCCCAGCGATTTTCCGATTTCGCGGGCGGAGAGCGTGGTGACGTTTGCCTTCACGGCGGTGGGCAAGGGACTCCATCTGCTCCCCAACGGCAGCGAGAACGTACAGTGCGTGGCCGGCAGCGGTACGTGCACGCGCAACACCGTCGAGTTCACCAAGTACCGGAAGCCTTAGAGCCCCCACGGATGGTCGATGATGAATCGCCAGAAGCCATCGGCGGACTGCCGGGCGACTTCCACCGTGTGTCCGGTGCCGACGCCTTCGATGGTCCACTGACACGAGAGCAGAGCGAGGTCACCGGCGCACGTGGAAACGCGCGTCTCCATGCGAATGGGCAGGCCCATCCCGAGAAGAGCCTGGATCTCCGGACGAATTGCCTCCCTGCCTGTGCGGGCGCCATTCAGGGTGACGAGAACCGCATTGTCTTCGTAGAGGTCTAGCAGCCCTTCGAGATCACCGGCGCAGAAGCGGGCGGCAAACAGTTCATGCAGTTGCTCCGGGGTGTTAGCGGCCATGGGCCGAGTCTACCGCAATTTCCCGGATGAGCATCCACCAACCGTTTCGAGGGCGGCTGCGTCTATTACACTGAAATTATGCCCCGCGTTGTCGCCGGATTGTTGTTTTGTGTCCTCCCGTCTCTTGTTTGGGGGCAGGGCTTCGGCGGGATCTTCGAGAAGGCGCCGCCGGAGATTGAGAAGGCGTTGCGGGAACGGATCGATTTGTTCTACAAGGCCCACCTGGAGCAGAACTGGGGCAAGGCGTTGCAGACGGTTCATCCGGAGTCGGCCAACGCGTTCATCGGGGCGGACAAGATGCAGTTCCGATCCTACAAAGTAGTGGCGATCAACTGGGACGAGAACTACACGGCGGCAAAGGCGGTGATCGACTTCGACACGGAGTTTTTCTTTCCGGGATTCGGCAAGCGCGATGTCCACGTGCCGCTGACGTCGGTGTGGAAGTTGCAAGACAGCCAGTGGTACTGGTATGCCGTGCCGTTTAACGCCCAGACGGGGAAGAACTCGCCGTTTGGGCCGATGTTCCGCGATTCGAAGCCGGGAGAACAAGCGGACATTGGCAAGATGATGACTTCAGGACCGACGATCGCCGATTTGCGCAGCCGCGTGGTTGCGGACCGATCGGAAGTGACGCTGCAAAGCGATGTGCCGTCGGAGGCTACCGTTCAGATCGTCAGCAAGTTCGAGGGTCCGGTGCATCTTAAGCTAGACGTGGATGAACTGCCGTGCCTGTCGGCGAAACTGGACAAGCCGGTGTTGCAGGCGGGGGAAACGGCAACCGTGACGTTTTCCTGCAAGCCGGAGACGCGGGTGAAGAAGCCGGATGGGCGGGCGACGATTACGGTAGAAGAAATCGCGAAGGTGATGATGGTCCAGATCAACTTTGCGTATCCGACCAAGCAGCCCTGAGAACCGCCGGCGCGGTAGGATAGAAAAATCACGTTTCAAACATGCGAGTACTATTGCTGTGCCTTCTCGCGGTTGGCGCCTATGCGCAGACCACTTTGTCCACAATTGCCGGCACCGTAGCGGATACCGGTGGCAGACGCCTTGGCGGTGCTGCGGCGAGGCTGACGCACGAGGAGACGGGGCGGGAACGGTCCGCCACCTCAGACGCCGCCGGACGGTTCACGTTTCCGCTCCTGCTGCCGGGAGTGTACGATCTCCAGGTTTCGGCTGCGAACTACCAGAACTACACGCAGCGCATTGTGCTCCAACTGAACCAGGAGGTTCGCATCGAGGCGACTCTTGGGACGGTGGCTCGCCAAGCGGTGGAAGTGTCGGCGGTCCGGTCGCTGTTGCGGCCCGAGTCGGCGGCGCTGGGCAGCACGATCGACAACCGGCTGGTGGTGGGACTGCCGCTGGATGGGCGCAATTTTCTGGAACTGGCGCTATTGAATCCAGGCGCTGCGCCGGCGGCACAAGGATCGGCCTCGTCGGTGCGCGGCGACTTCGCCTTCAACGTGAACGGTTCGCGCGAGGACGCGAATAATTTTCTGCTGGATGGGGTCTACACGGGCGACCCGAAGCTGAACACGTTCGGCGTGAGCGCGCCGGTGGACGGAGTGCGCGAGTTTGAAGTGGCGACGTCGTCCTACGATGCCTCGTTCGGGCGCAATGGCGGCGCCCAGGTAAACGTGATTCTGAAGTCCGGGACGAATGCGTTGCACGGGACCGCGTACGAATTCTTCCGCAATGGTGCGATGGACGCGCGCAACTACTTTGCGCCGGCGGGCGAGGCCGACCCACGCTACCAACGCAATCAGTTCGGCTTCTCGCTCGGAGCGCCAATCAAGAAGAACAAGACATTCGCCTTCGCCGACTATGAAGGGCGGCGCGTGCGCGAAGGGATCACGCGGGTGACCAACGTGCCGACGGCGCTGGAGCGGGCGGGCGATTTTTCGCGGTCAAACGTGCTCTACATCATCGATCCGTTCACGCAGATGCCGTTTGCGGGGAACCGGATTCCAGCAAACCGGTTGCACCCGATCGGCGCGGGGCTGGCGAACCTGTATCCGCTTCCCAACCGCAATACTCCTGGGCAGAACTACGTTTCGTCGCCACTGCTGCGCGACACCAACGACCAGTTTGACGTCCGCGTGGATCATCAATTGTCGGCGGGCCAGGACCTGACGGTCCGCTACAGTTTCGGCGATCGTTCGTATTTCGAGCCATTCTCAGGCGCAAACTTCGCGGCCATTCCGGGCTATGGCGTGGACGTCCCGCGCCGGGGGCAAAACGTGATGGCGGCGCACACAGCGGTGATTCGTCCGGAACTGCTGAACGAATTTCGCGCTTCGTTCAATAGGGTGGCATCGTCGGTATTGCAACAGGGGCGCACGGGAGTGGGCAATGCGCAGGTTGGGCTGCCGGTGATCTCCAAGAACCCGTTGGACGCGGGGCTGAGCTTCATCACGCTGCCCGGCTATTCCTCTCTGGGCGACGAGTACAACAACCCACAGCAGTCGATTACGAATACCTACCAGGTGCTCGATACGGCGACGTGGGCGCGCGGGCGGTCGATTCTGAAGTTCGGGTTCGACTTCCGCCGGCTCCAGCAAAACGCCTTCCGGAACGTACAGTCGCGAGGGTTGATCAATTTCTATGGCGTGATGGGCGATGCGCTGGCGGATATGCTACTCGGTTTCCCGGTGGCGACGGGCGTGGCGCGGCTCGACAATCCCCAGTATCTGCGGACCTCTTCCTACAACTTCTTTGTGAACGAAAGCTGGCGTGCGACCAGCAAACTGACGCTCAACCTGGGACTGCGGTACGAGTTGAATACGCCGCCGGTGGACCGGTTTGACCGCGCCACGGTTTACGACCCCGCGACCGGTTCGATTGTGCCGGTGGGCACGGCGGGCATTCCGCGCGGCGGCTATTCCGCCGACAAGAACAACTTTGCTCCGCGCGTAGGCTTTGCCTATAGCGTGCGCGGGAACACGATTCTGCGCGGCGGCTACGGGTTCTACTACGACCAGTCGGCCCTGGCGCCGGGCGAGGGACTTTACTTCAATCCGCCGTACTTCGATTTCCGTCTGTACGTGGCGTCGGCACAGTTTCCGCTGCTGTTGCACGATCCATTCCCGGCCAACTATCCGTATCCGAGCCCGCCGTCGGCGACCGCGTTCCAGCGGAACATGCGGACGCCCTACATGCAGCACTGGAACTTCAATATCCAGCAGGGGCTGGGACGGAGCCGGGTATTCGAGATCGGCTATACGGGGTCGAAGGGCACGAAGTTGATTTCGGCGCGCGACATCAACCAGCCCGCACCGAGCGCGGCGGCGTATGCGCTGCGGCCCAATCCGCGGTTTGAGGATGTGAACCTCATCGAGTCCCGCGCGCTGTCCAACTACCATGCGCTCCAAACCCGGTTTCAGCAGCGGTTCGCGCAGGGGCTATCGGCGCTGGTGGCGTATACCTACGGCAAGTCGATTGACGACGCCTCGGGCTTCTTCAATTCGGCGGGCGATCCGAACTTCCCGCAGGACTCACGGAATGTGAGCCTGGAGCGGGGCCGGTCGGCGTTCGATGTCAGGCAGCGGCTGTCGGTGGCCTATACCTACGACCTGCCGTTCGGTAAGGGCCGCTGGCTGGGCGGGTGGCAGACGAACGGCATCTGGACATTCCAGACGGGGCGTCCGTTCACGGTGGCTTTGCTGTCGCAACTGGACAACTCGGGTACCGGACGGTCGTCACTGGGATTCGGCGCTAACGACCGGCCCCACTATCTGCGCAATGGCAGGCTAGACAACCCGACGCCAGAGCGATGGTTTGATGTGACGGCGTTCGGCATGCCGGCGCGGGGAACGTTTGGCAACGCGGGCCGGAACGTTCTGGACGGACCCGGGATGCAGACGATCAACGCATCGCTGTTGAAGAACTTTGTGTTGACCGAAGCGGCGACGCTCCAGTTCCGCGCCGAGGCGTTCAATCTGTTTAACCACGTGAACCTGGACCTGCCGGATAACTTCCTGGGCTCGCCCACATTCGGGCGGATTTCGAGCGCGCAGGCGCCGCGGCACATTCAATTTGGTTTGAAGCTGATTTTCTAAGCCACTGCCGCGCGGCGGAATGATAGGATAACGCCGATGCGGTGGATTGTCTGCTTTGCGGGGGTCGTGCTGGCGGCGCAGTTGCCCGATGCCAAGATCAAGCGGGACCCTCCTTACCAACCCATTCCCTTTAGTCACAAGGCGCACACGGCCGTGGGGTTGAAGTGCGCCGAGTGTCACACAATGCCCGATCCGGGCGACTTTGCGGGCTACCCGAAGACGGCGACCTGCATGGCGTGTCACATCACGGTGAAGGCGGAGAGTCCGCACATTCAGAAGCTGGCCGGATTGCACAAGGAAGGCAAGCGGGTGCAGTGGACGCCGGTGTACCGCATTCCGGACTGGGTTTCGTTTAATCACAAGCAACACATGGGAGTGGCGGGAGTGTCGTGCGCGGATTGCCACGGGCCGGTGGCGACGCGCGTGGAGTTGTGGCGAGAGAAAGACCTGTCGATGGACGCATGCATGCAGTGCCACCGGCAAAAGAACGCTCCGAACGGGTGCCTGGTGTGTCATGAGCAAAGATAGAGCGCGAATGAGCCGGCGCGGCGTGTGCCGCCAATTGGCCGGCTGGATGATGGCGTCGCCACTGGCGGCGCAACTCGATCTGCCCTATTCGGGCGAACGGGCTCCGGCCCTCGAGGAACTCGTGAACGTCTTCGAGTTCGAGCCGATTTGCCGGTTGCGTTTGCCCCGGCAGAACTACGACTACATCGCCGGGGGCGTGGACGCGGAATGGTCGCTGCGGAACAACCGCGGGGCCTTCGACAAGATCACGTTCCGGCCGCGCATGCTGGTAAACGCGTCGAACCTCGACCTGTCGCTAGAGTTATTCGGGACGAAGCTGAGCTTTCCGGTGTTGATTGCGCCGACGGCGGGGCACATCCTGGCGACGCCGGAAGGCGAGTTCGCGACAGCGCGGGCCGCGGCGTCGATGGAGACAGTGATGATCCTGAGCACCAACTCGAGCCAGCCCTACGAGAAGGTGGCGGAGACGACAAAGTTTCCGAAGTGGTTCCAACTCTATCCGGGGCCGGACATGGAAACCACTTGGGAGAGGGTGCAGCGGGCCAAAGAATCCGGATTCACCGCGCTGGTGCTGACGGTGGACGCGGGCTACAACTCGCACCGCGAACGGCTGCTGCGGAATCGGGTGCAGGCGCAGGTTCCGGCGGGAGTGCGGTCGCCGCAAACCGAGCGCCGGCGACGTGTGCGGGAGGAGGAAGCCCCCGAGGTGGACCGCCCGAAGATGTACGGGTTGTCGACCACGCTGATGCACAAGCTCGACTGGGTGTTTTTCGAGGAGTTGAAGAAGCGATGGGGCGGTCCGTTGCTGGTGAAAGGTATCCTCGCGGGGGAGGACGGCGCGCTGGCCGTGCAGCACGGGGCCGACGGCGTGATCGTGTCCAACCACGGTGCGCGATATCTGGACTATGCTCCGGCGACGATCGATGCGCTGCCGGAGGTGGTGTCGGCTGTCGGTGGGAAGATTCCCGTACTGGTGGACAGCGGGTTCCGGCGCGGAACGGACATCTTGAAGGCACTGGCGCTGGGTGCGACGGCAGTTTGCGTAGGCCGGCCGCCACTGTGGGGTTTGGGCGCCTACGGAGAGGCCGGGTGTAAGCGGGTGCTGGAATTGATGCGAACGGAGTTGGCTCTAGCGATGGGGTTGTGCGGAAAGGCGACGCTCAAGGAGATCGACCGCACTGTCATCAAGATGTGACCAGTACAGATGTGGTTGCGCGTATTCGCGCGGCACTAAACTGAAGGTGTGCGGCAAACTCTCGCTCTTGCGGTTACTTGTGTCCTTTTCGCGGCGAACGCGGACTACGAGAGCGCGCGGCGCAAGGCAGATCTGATCGAGAACGATCAGGCCAAACCCGGTTCGGTGATCTCGTTCAGCGTGGCCGAGGCGAACGCCTACGCGCGCGAAGAGGCCCGGCGCGAGGTGGGCGACGGGTTACGCAATGCCAAAGTATGGTTCAGTTCGGGGAAAGCGAGTGGCAGCGCTGTCGTCGACTTTGTGAAGCTGCAAACGGAACGAGGGCGGCCGCCCGGTCTGCTGCTGCGCTGGATGCTGCAAGGCGAGAAAGAAGTGCAGGTGTCGGTGAAGGTAGAGGCTCGTGACGGCAAAGGGAAGATCGACGTCGACGAAGTCTACCTGGAAGGCGTGGGAATCCCCAAGGGCGCGGTGGATCTGCTGATCGAGTACTATCTGCTGCCCCGCTATCCCGACGCGAAGATCGGCCAGTGGTTCGAACTACGCCACCAGGTCGAGCGGATCACGGTGACGCCGGGGGGCGTTCAGATCAAGATCAAGGGCTGAGGAACCTGAATGGCGATGACGCGGCGCGATTTTCAACGACAGATCGGCGGGGCCGCGATGGCCGGACTTTCGGCGCCCTTTGCGTATGCGCAGGCCAGACCGAACATTCTGATCATCGTGACGGATGATCAAGGATACGCGGACCTGGGCGCCTACAGTCATGCTGCGGGTGACGTTTCGACTCCGAATATGGATCGGATCGCGGGCAAGGGCGTGCTCTTCACGCGAGCCTACGTGACTGCTCCTGTGTGCAGCCCATCGCGCGCGGGTTGGAACACCGGAAGGTATCAGCAGCGTTGGGACCCCACCGCCGGCTGGACGCCCGGACTGCCGGCAGGGGTAAGAACAATTGCGGAGTACTTCCAGAGCGCCGGATACGTCACCGGCAAGGTAGGCAAGAACGACTTCGGCCGCGGCTACCATTCGCAGGACACGCGGGAGTACCCGCTGAATCACGGCTATGACGAGTTTCTCGGCTTCTCGTCGCACGCCCATGATTACTTTCTTCTCGCGGAAGATACGGAAAGGATGACGCCGGACCCGCATGGACACAGCGCGGCGCTGGGGCCGTTGTTCGAGAACCGCGGACGCAGGAGTTTCCAAGGCGGCTATCTCACGGAGATCTTCACAGATCGCGGAATCCAATTTTTGGAACGTCACCGCAGCCGGCCATTTTTTCTTCACATGGCGTACAATTCCGTCCACACTTTGGTCCATGAGGTTCCGGATCGCTATGCGCGGAAGTTCGGTCTGAAGCCGATCCCGAAATACGATCCGAAGACGATGGGCAAGTATGTCGACTACTACGACCGGTATGCTCAACTCGGCGTGATTTCGACGAAAGAAATGCGTCAGTACTATCTCGCGAACCTGGCCTGCCTCGATGATCAGATCGGCCGGCTGCTGGACGCGCTGGATCGCCTGCGCCTTGCCGGGAACACGCTGATCGTGTTCTCTTCCGATAACGGCGGCACGCAGCAGGGCGGCGGCAGTAACCGGCCGCTGCGCGGGGCCAAATCCACGCTGTTTGAAGGGGGCATCCGGGTTCCGTTCATGATGCGGTGGCCGGGGCAACTTCCCGCCGGCCGGACGTACCCGCACCGCATTTCGACGTTGGACGTATTGCCTACCTGTTTGGAGGTAGCCGGAATTCCTGTCGAGCCGTCCGCGACGCTGGATGGTCAAAGCTTCCTCCAAACGGTCCGGACAGGCCAACCTTCGCCTACGGAGGGGAAGCCCCTGTTTTGGGCTTTTCGCGATCGATGGGCCGTGTTGGATGGCGAATGGAAACTGGTTCGCAGTCCCGATCCGGGCGGTCCACGGGCGCACCAGATCCTCTATGAAGGCGACTCTGCCGATGCCAGGCCCGCCCTGTTCAACCTCAATCGAGACCCTTCGGAGCAGCATGATGTTTCCAGGGAGAATCCGGCCGTGGTCGAGCGATTAAAGGGGCTGTTCGAAGATTGGCGGCGCAAGACTCGTGGAGGCAGCCCAGGATAACTTATCTTATGAGCACGTTATGGTTGTATCTCGTGTTGGCGGCGCCGCTGGTCGCGCAGGAGTATGCCGGTCTCACGGGCAAAGTGGGAGCAGATGCGAACGCAAAGCGGGTGAAGACGCTGCGTATCACCGAGCCGGGGACTTACGAAAACATCCTGGTGGATGGAGAATGGGGCGAACACGACCTGGTGCGCATTCTGGCGGATAATGTCGTGCTGCGGAACTGCACGATCCGGTATGGGCAGCGTGACGGAATCGAAGTGTACGCGCGGAACGTACGGATCGAGAACTGCCACATTCACCATCTCCTCAACCAAACCTTCCAGGATCAGAATGACTCCCATGGAATCACGGGCCGGCCTCTGAATCTGACGGTGCGGAATACGGAGATATCCCATGTCAGTGGGGATGCCATTCAGTTCGACCCCGGCCGCAAGAGTGAGCCTTATCCATGGGACAAGGTTCTTATCGAGAATTGCTTTCTCTGGACGGGGCCGCTCGACGCCGACTATGCCGGTTTTCGCAAAGGCGAACGTCCGGGAGAAAACGCGTTTGACAGCAAGGTGGATCCGAACGCCCCCCGCGCCACGATCGCCATTCGAAATACATTGATGAAGGGCTGGGGTCACGGGCAGATCGGGAATGGCGCGGCCCTCAACCTGAAAGAGCAGATCCACGCCATTGTCGAGAACTCCGTTTTCGTAGAGAACGACATCGCGTTCCGGTGCCGCGGCACGCTGGGCAGCGCATGGGTGACAGCACGCAACGTTACCATCTACCAGACATCTCGCGTGTTCCGGCTGGAACATCACGTCAGGAACGTCAAGATATCGGGACTCGCGCTGGGCGAGGGGATCGGTCAGGTATTCGATCATGCGCCGGGGCCCGGCGAGGGGTTTGAGGATCGGGGGAGGCGCACCGCTCCCGCGCTAGCAGCCTGGCCGTATACCAGGCTGCCGGTGGGCGAAGTTCGTGTTGGGGGCTTGGGCGTCAGGTGAGGAAGCCCAAGTCCTTGACGGGGAAGTTGGCGAGGTTGGGGAAGGCGGCGTTGATGGCGTCGTCGTCGAGGGCCGAACCAGCGGGCGAGGGAGGCTCCGTACTTATCGAGGGAGGTGGTGGGATAAGGACGCCGCGGTTACTGCGCAGATGGTCCCATCCGGCCCCCGCACCGGCCCCGGAACAATTCAACATCGAGCCCCACCGAGGCAGAAGCCGGAAACTTTAGAGGAACGCAGAAACACGAGCCGCACCTGAAATGATTCGATTGGCCGATAATGGAGCAGGAGCGCGGTTATGAGTATGATGATCGAAGTCCCGATTCCGGACGACCTGATCCCGCGACTGGAGCAGAAGGCTCGGAGCGCGGGACTCGACCGCGAACAGTATGTTCGCGCCCTGGTGTCGCGGGACTTGGCCGGGCCGCGAGCATTCGACGAGATCCTGGAGGGCTTTCGCGCAGAGGTCGCCGCCAGCGGCATCTCGGATTCGGAACTGGATGCACTGTTCCAATCAGCCCGGAAGGACTCGCTTCGAGATCACCACTTTTAGATGCGCGAGCAGCGGCCGCACGTTGTTTTCGATTGCAGCGTGGATGAAGCCGGAGCCGGCAGGAGGAACCATACGTTCATCTGGCCGTCCAGAGTTAAGCCGAATACCTCGTATCGCGCGACCGCGGCGCACGGGTCCCGCTTCGTTGTGACCCCGTTCGTGCGGGTGGATTGTTGGTCAGGTGGGGGATCTGCTCTGCTATAATCAAAATAACTCGATTGGTGCTTGCACCTGCAGTATCGAGCGGCCGCCTACTGGCGCTATTTCATCACGGGGTTAACCCTATGGCTGAGAACAAAACTTCTCCCTCCGAGAGGATTTCGTCGGCATTCAAGCAGCTTGCCCACGCTTCCTCTAACCTTGACTTTGCTGCCAAGGAATTAACAAAAACCATTTCACATTTAGAGGCTGCCGCAAGGCGGATTGGTGTGCAAGTTTCGGCTTGGCACCGCATAGCCGGTCATGACGAAGGTCATGGTTCATATTGGTCACGCGATGTCGGCTGGGCGAAGGTTGGTAATTCGTGGTGCATTGCGATCCGGAAAACCTGGGGACACCACGAGGCCGAAGATCACGACGAGGAAATCTGGGCTTTTGCGGATGCACCGCGTTGGATGGCGGTAGAAAGCGCCGGAAAGTTGCCGGACCTTTTTGAAACACTCGTCAACCGCACCGTGGAGACAACTGAAAAGCTTAAGGCCCGCAAAGCCGAGGCGGATGAACTCTCGGTCGCAATTGAAGCGGTTTTGCCCGAGATCACCGAACAACTGATGCTTCACAAGAAAGGTAAGAAGTGATCCCGTGGGTACACACTTTCTGTGGGCAATGCTCGGCGCGTTCATAGCCTTCTGTTTTTTGGTTTTTGCCGCGATCTACTGCAAGGATGTGGTGCGCGCGAGTTGCGACACCAGATTCGGCAAGTTCTTTCTCGAAGCGAGGGGACGAGCAAGACCGCTAGTTCCATCAAGAAGGAAGTCGAGCTGAGCATAGTCGTAAGCGCGCTGGCTCACAGCCGGCGATCCACCCGGGAACTGGTTTGCTCCGCCCTTTAGCATTCGGAGCGAAGCTGCTAAATCCTCTATACGCAGATTAGTATTCATAGATACAGGTAGAATGATATGTTGCTTGACGCAGCGGGACCTTGCGTTTCTTAAGGCCTGCATCTACCGGAACCGCCATGAGACTGATCGCTGATTGCCCAATCGACGCAAGACCTTCACGACACACTGCAACGGCCTCTGGCGGGGTGGCCTGATGCGTGACTTCGGCGCTTTCCGGCAGAACCTGATCCCTATCGAAGTTACCCCGCGCGGAGTCAGGTTAGAAAGCCCAAGTCCTTGACGGGGAAGTTGGCGAGTGTCGGGAACGCGGCGTTGATGGCCGCGGCATCGAGGCCGAACCAGCGGGCGAGGGAGGCGCCGTACTGGTCCAGGGATGTTGTCGGGATGAGGACTCCGCGGTTGTTGGCGTCGTCGGGACCGCCGAGGGCGGGGGTGGGGAAAGTGCCGTAAAGGTCGCCCCCTTTGACCGCGCCGCCCATTACCAACTGGTGGCAGCCCCAGCCGTGATCGCTGCCCGAGCCGCTGGGTTGGAGGGTGCGTCCGAAATCGGTTTCGGTGAAGGTGGTCACCTGGTCCGCGACGCCCATTTCGGCAGTGGCGTTGTAGAAGGCGAGCATGGCTTCGGAAAGCTGGCGGAGCAGGTCCCAGTGCTGCCACGCCTGGGCGCTGTGGGTGTCGAAGCCGCCTAGAGAGCAGAAGAAGACCTGGCGGCTGAGGCCGACCTGGGCGCGGAGTTGGATGATCTTGGCGACCTCGCGCAACTGCTGCCCGATGCTGGTGCCGGGAAACTGAGTGGCCAGCGCGGGACCGGAGGAGAGGTTCTTGAGCAGGGCCGAGAGCGTGAGCGCGTCCTGCCGCACCTTATTGGCTGCCTGCACGACGGCGAGTCCGCTATCCAGGGTGAGGATTTCCTGGAGAGCCTGTTTGCGCGCATGTGCGGCGGAAGCGGGCCAGAGATCCATTCCGTAGAGGTTCATGTCGAAGCCGGGAATGAGGCTGGCGGACTGGACGATGTTCCCCGTACAGAACAGCGCCGGACCCGACATGGACACGGACGCGGGAAAGCTCGATGCGCTGTTGAGCCCCTGGACGGCGTCGGCGACGCGGCCGGCCCAACCGGTTCCGCCGGACCCGCCGGGGGTGGCGGTCTGCATCTGGATCACCTGGTCAGAGTGGGAGAACAGGTTGGTGGGCAGCGGTACGGTGTTGGCGAGGAACTCGGCGCGCGTGGTGGGTTTCACGAGCATGCCGACGTTGGCCACGGCGGCCAGTTTTTTCTGCGCCCACAGCGGATGGATGGCGCTGAGGCCGCTCGAAAGCGCATAGGGAGTGCCATTGAGCGCGCTCACCGGGAGCAGTTGGGCGCTGACATCGGGCAGCGCCAGGTTGCCGCGGATGTTCTTGTAGGCCGCGAAGTCCGCGGCGCTTTGCGGCACGATCACGTTATGGCCATCGTTGCCGCCGAAGAGAAAGACGCAGACGAGCGCCTTGTAATTGGAGGCAGGCTGGGCAAGGGCGTTCATGAGTCCGAAGCGCGTGAACCCGGCCGCGGAGACGAATGCGCCGGAAGCGAGGCGCAGAAAGTGGCGTCGATTGGAATGCATGATTGATGGATCTCCTCTGTGGACGGGTTCAGTATTGGACGGCGTATTGGCCGGAAAGCGCGGTGAGATATAAAGCGGCCTGCACGCGCTGGTTGTTGTCGTAGGCGGCGTTGAGGGCGTTGGTGAGCGAGGTCCGCATGGCGGCGGGCATGCGCCCATAGAGGAACCGCTGGTCGACGAGGTCGAGTAACTGGGTGACGTTACCGGCCACGGCCTGGAATGGCGCCAGGTTAATGGTCAGTTCGCTGCCGAACTGCCCGGTCAACATCTGGTAGAGCGTGTTCCCGCGAACCACCGATTCCGTGGGTGTGTAGATCTGGAACTCGGGCCCGAAGAGGGCCGAGCGGGGGATGCGGTAGAGCGGGGTGAAGAAGCCGAACACGGACGGTGGCGTCAGCGGCACCTGGCCCATGTTCTGGAACACATAGGAATAGTTATTGGTGGGCGAGACCTGTCCACCCATGGCGCGGATCCAGGCAGTGAAGAAATAGATGGGGTCTTTCAGGCGGCCCTGTTGCGGAGTGGCGTTGTCCTGGCGGGCTTCCGCGTCGGTGAGAATGGCGCGGAGCGTAGCTTTCAGATCGCCCCTCACTCCCGCTCCGTTGTTATTGAACACGGCGGCGACGCGCTGGATGTAACCCGGAGTCGGGTTACTGGTGACCATGGCGCGGACGAGCCGGGTGGCGATAAACGGGCCGACGTTGGGATGGTTGAACACACAATCGAGCACGGCGTTGGTGTCTTGCTGGACGGCGCCGCCGGCAGGGATCGAGCAGCCGAGCAGCGACTTGGCCGAGGTATCGTGGTTGGATTCGCGGGGCTGCATGGGACCGGAGAAGTCCTCCCAACCGCCCCCGGGGTAAACCCAGCCGGTGAGGGCGAGCGAAGCCTGCTGCACGGTTTGCTGCGTATAGGAGGGGATCGGCTGCCCCTGCGCATCGAGCTTCTGGGTGCCATCAGGGTTCAAGTCCCAGAGGCCCAGCGCGAACAACTGGAGCAGTTCGCGGGGGAAGTTTTCGTTGGCTCCGCTGCCGGTACCCGGCTTGCTGCTACCGGCGAGGTCCAGATACTTGCCCATCTGCGAACTGATGGTGACATCGCCGAGCAGCGCGCGGTAGTTGCCGAAAGCGTGTTTGCTCAGGTTCTGGTAGTGGGGCACGATCTCAGCCTGATAGATGTTCTTGTTGGCCGAGATGACGAGGATCTGGCTGAGGGCGTGGATCATGCGCTGGCGCAACTGGTCGGGCGCGTGAACCAGGCGGTAGAGGTAGTCGGCGCGGGCCTGGTTGGTGCTCGAAGGGACGAGAATCGGCGTCTCGGGCAACGCAAACTGCTGGTCGAGCCAGGCGTTGATGCCGAGTTGCTGAAGCTGGTCGAGCGCCGCCTGAGTAGGGCCGAAGGCTGCCTGCTCCAGGAATCGCGCATGGGTCAGGTTCGTGGTGGGCGCTGGGGGCGGCGGATTCTCCGGCGCCTGGAGGGTGATGGTGGCCTCGGCAAAGACGGTTGGCGTGGCGACGCTGGTGGCGCGGACGGTGACGGTGGGCGAGGCGGGCATGGTCGCGGGTGCGGTGTAGAGCCCGCTGGATGAGATGGACCCGGCGGTCGCCGACCACGTCACCGCCGTATTCGACGTTCCGGTCACGGTCGAGCTGAATTGCCGCGTCCCTCCCAACTGGACCGTGGCGCTGGTGGGCGACACGCTGACGGTGGTGGTGGGCGCGGCGCCCACTCTGACCATCACAGCCTGGCTGATCACTTCGCCTGGCGCGGGATTCACCGCCCGCACCGCCAGCATCGCCCCCGCCTGCGTCGCCGGCAGCGTCCCGGTGGCGCGCACGTCGGTGGACGAGACATAGGTGGTGGCCAGCGGGGTTCCGGCCAGGGTCACGACAGTTTCGGGGATGAAGTTGCTGCCGTTGAGCCGGATGCTGAAGGCGCCCGCGGGAATCGTGGAGGGCGACACGCTCCACACCCAGGGGGTGGGCTTGGTGATCGTAATCGTCGCTGTGCCGAACTTATTGGAGTAGGCCGTGCTGGTGGCTTTGAGCGTCACGACATTGGCCATCGGGACGGTGGGAGGCGCCTGGTAGAGACCGGTGGCGCTGACCGTGCCGACCATGGCGTTACCGCCCGGAATGTCGTTCACCGACCAGGTAACGGTGTTCGGCGAAAGACTGACATAAGTCGTGAACTGGCGGGTAGAGCCAATTGGCACCTGGGCGGTTTTGTGGTAAACCTCGATGATTCCCGACTGGGCAAACAGGGGTCCCGCGATGAGAAGGTAAAGTAGCCTCACGCTGGATAGTGCGCGATTGGGAACCCGGGCGTATCAGGCTCGGTAGCTTTTCTTCGGGTACTACAGGGAATGCCCGCGTTTGCGGTGAGAGATTCCTTACACCACGAACGTGGGTAATTCGTTACAGCTGCATCCGTGGAGACGGCGCGGCTTATTGGGCGGGCAACTGGTAGCCGGCCTTCTTCACTCGAATGCGATGGACGTTGCCGCCTTCGGTGAAATAGAGCATGTTCGCGTCCGCGCCGCGGCCGAAGCCGACGTTCGTCGGCAGATTCGGGGTGCGGATATAGGCTCGCTCTTTCCCTTCTGGCGTATAAACGACGATCCCCGGGCGGCTGACGCGGCGTACCGCGACATAGAGGTTCCCCTCGACGTCCGCGACCAGACCATCCGGTCCGTCCTCGGGCGCGTAGTCAACCAGCACTTTGCGAAACTTCGCTGAGCCGTCGGCCGCCAGATCGTAGGCAAGCAACGCCATGCGGCCCCGCAGGACGGGCGCCGTCTCGGGGACGCGCCCGATCCCGGTAGTGCCGTTTTCGTTGGAAACCACGTAGAGGGTGCGTTGATCGGGTGACACGCAAACGCCGTTCGGCTTTCCCGCGTCGGTGATGATGCGGTGAATCGAGCGGTCCGGATCCACCCGGTAGACAGCCATGAAGTGCTGGTCGATCGGCTCATAGCCGAGATAGCGCGGATCGCTGAAGTAGACTCGGCCCTTCTCGTCGATCGTGATATCGTTCGGCGAGTTCAACGGACGCCCTTCGTACATCGCCGCCAGGATTTCCGCCTTGCCGGTGTCCATGTTCGTGCGCGTGATACGGCGGCCGCCGTAGTCGGCGCCTTCGGCGGCGAGCAGACGCCCTTGCGCATCGAACTTCAGTCCATTAGACATACCGCTCGGTGAGCGGAAGGTGGACAACTTGCCGGTCTTCGGGTCGAACTTCATGATGTGGCCGGCCTGCATTCCGGAGGCGTGAGTGAAGGTGATGTCGCTGAAGTAGATGGTTCCGTCCGGCGCCGAGGTGACGCCTTCGGTCAGGACTCCGCCCGAGAAAATCTGCTCAGGCTTGGCCTCTGGATCGAGAATCGCGAGATCGTTCGGAGGCTGGGCCGTCAGCGCCAGTACGAGAAAGAGGAAAAGCAGCGATCGGGCCGGCATATGAAGAGCGATCGTATCACGGGAAACAGTTACAGTTCGGCGAGCGTGAAAATCCGGTCGAACGGGCAGTTGTGCGTGTCTTCAATCGACTCGCGGGCGCCTTCTTCGCGGTCCACCAGGCAGATCGCGCCGAGAACGTTCAGTCCCGCTTCGCGCGCGGCGAGGATGGCCTTGATGGTGGAGTCGCCCGAGGTGCAAACGTCATCGACGATGACGACATCGAGGGGACCTTCTTCCACGAGCCCCTCGATCTGCTTCTTTGTGCCGTGGCCCTTGGCTTCCTTCCGCACGAGGAATGCGTTGATGGGTTCGGGTGTCTCGACGGATTCGCGCGCGACCGCGATCACAATCGGGTCCGCGCCCATGGTCAATCCGCCCACCGCGCTGGGCCTCCACCCGCGTTCGGCCATCTTCGCCAGGAAGAGGCGGCCGATGAGCGGCATGGCCAGCGCGCGGCAGGTGGTGACGCGGGCGTCGCAATACACGTTCGATCGGCGTCCGGAGGCGAGCACGAATTCCTGGCCGCGGCGCACCGAATAGCGAGTGAGGAGTGCGCCCAGTTGGGCGCGATCGTCTGCAAGTGACATGAATACACTAAGAGGATAGCCGATGAAGATTCTGCTGTTTTCCGACATTCATGGAGATTTGGCGCGGCTGCGGCGGCTGCTGGAGACGGAAGCCGACTTGTATATCGCAGCGGGGGACCTGGTGAGCTGGCGCAAGAACCTCCACTCGGTGGGCGAGATTCTGGCGCAGCGGGCGGGGAAGGTGTGGGTCCTGCCGGGCAACCACGAAGCGGAAAGCGACACCGCCGGACTGTGCACGCAGTTCGGGTTGAACCATTTCCACGGGACGGTGTTTGAAGCTGGCGGCTACCAGGTGGCCGGGCTCGGCTATTCCGGACCCACGCCGTTCAACACGCCGGGCGAGTATTCCGAAA
>JAEUQD010000803.1 GCA_016789925.1 Bryobacterales bacterium
TCCTCGGGACGGCAGTTATAGCTCTTGGTCGTAAACACAACGTCGTATTTAGGCAGACAATCCAGGTAATACCGGCTCTGGTTGTGCGGCGCGAACATATCATCTTCACTGTAGGAGAACACCTTCACAGCGCCATCGCACGCCGCGATAGCCTGCTCAATCGCCGCCCTGCGGATCATCAGCGCTCTTTCCACCCAAATGACATCCGGCCGAAAGCGCTTGGCCGCCTCCACGAGTTTGCCGTTGGCGCCAGTCTCGTCCAGCGGCCGCCGGAGTTTGAAGAACAGCCGCGATCGAAAGCTCAGCGGCGTAATCCCGGGCTGATAGTCCACCGGAGAACTGGTGACGCCCTCGACCTCGTACCCTAGTTCGCTAAACGCTCGGTACCGCTGGTAGGTCCGGCAGTGCGGCGCGAGATCTCCGACAAACAACAGACGGCCCTTCGTCATGACATCACCCTCTCGACGGCCGTAAGAATCCCGCGCAAATCCTCTCGGAACGACCAGGTATCGATCCTCTCCAGCGAAGCGCGGCCCATCGATTCGCGCAGCGCGGTATCGGAGATCACTTTCCGCATCTGATCGCTTAACTGCCCCACATCGCCGGACGGAAACACAAATCCGTTCAAGCCCTTCACCACCAGATCCGCGGCACAACCGGCGCAATCGGAAACGAGCACGGGTTTGGCCGCATTCATCACTTCGTTCACGATGAGGCCCCAGGGTTCAAAAGTCGACGGCAGCACGAATACATCGCATAAGTCGAAGAACGCCGGCAGTTCCGTCTGGTTGCGGAAACCCGCAAACCGAATCCCCCCCCATCCGGTTTCACGAGCCTGCTGCTCCAGGCTCGCGCGCAACGGCCCATCACCGACGAATAAGAGGTAAGGCTTCGGCTCCACACCCCCGCCCGGCGATAGCCTGCGATAGGCCTCCAGCAAGAGCGCAGGTCCTTTGTGAGGCACGAGCTTCCCTGCAAATAGGATTACGGGACGCCCCGGATCCAGACCCAGCGACCGCCGGAACGCCTCACGCCCGCCGCGCGCCGTGGCCACCCTAGCCCGAAAGAATTCGTTATCCACGGCATACGGCACGTCAAACAACCGGTCCTCAGGGACGCCGTAACGGCGGTAAAACTCCCGGTTCTGGCGCCCGATGCACAGGCAGCCGTCAACGCGCGACAGGCACCATCGCAGGAATGCTTGCCTGGCGCTACGCTTCAGGGGATTCGCCGGCTCGTTGCCCAGCTTGGACTCCCCACGCAGCAGCAAACGAAGTCCCAAACTGCGTCCCCGCAGCAAGGCCATCAGATTTGTGGAATACATCCAGCCGTGCATCCAAAGTACTTGGATCCGGTCTCGTCTCAGCGATGGAATCAGAGGCAGATAGCGAAACCGCGAAGCCTCTTTGTCCTCGTCCCGGTTGGAGAGGAACTCGTGACGATATCCTTCCACCAGTGGCACATCCCACTCAATCGGGCGGCCGAAACCTCGATCGAAATACTGCCCCGTCGACATTCCGGACAAGAAGTAGGCCTTCAAGTCGACTTCCGGGCACTGGGCTAGCGCGCGTAGCATCGGCGCTTGATACTGTACCGGATGAGAAACCAGATACCCCAGCCTGACGCCGCTCATCGAGGGCCTCCAACCGGATACGCAAACGACTCGAGCGGTAGGGTGGCCGGCGGAATCATGGCCCTCCTCCGGGTGACACGCGGCTGGAGCCAGAATCCAAGGCGGAAGTATAGGACGAGGACGACGTACAGCAGGACGACATTGCCGGCGACAATGGCGAAATGCGACTCCTGGTTCACGCACAGCGGAAACAGAATCGTCGCTCCTACCACAAACTCGAGTTCGGTCATCTCGGACCGGTTCAATTTTCGCGTCAAGTACCCAAACAGAAGGCCAAAGAAAAGCATGCCAAGCACCAGTCCCCGGGGCCCGAAATTTACCCATAATTCCACCAACCAAGGCATGTTCATCGCCGTCACATGGTCCGACGGCCAAATCAGCGAATAACGATGGCCGAAATCATGCGAAATTGTGTCAGCCGGCTTATCTCGCCACAGCAGGCGCGGCACAAATTTACTGATGAGCGACTTGTAGGTCTCACCTTCCCAGTACGGCACCGGCGACGGACTCTGCCGCATGACATACGCAAGCATGCGAATCAGCGCCACCCGGCCGGCGGCCGACTCATAGAACGCCCGCCGGTCCAGTCGCGGTTCCGAATAAAACCGCCACGTCAACTGCCCGAACAACTTCGTCTTCTCGAGAATGCCGGCATTTGCGTATCGTCCATGCCGCCATGTGTAGCGCCGGAATTCATCCTTCACCGGCTGGAGCGGAACAAACACGAGAACAACCAGCAAAACAAGCCCCCACGCAACGCGGCGCGCGTGATACCAGTACACGATCTGGCCGAACAAGCCGAACATCACCAGCGTTAGCAGGGCTCCCGAGGCAAACCGGGCCGCTAACTCAAGCGGCAGGCACACGCCGAGCAGGATGACCATTTCCCAGGGCCGCAACACTCTTCGCAATCCCATCAACAGCAGCATGCCCCAAGCCACATACCCAGCCGGCTCAAGCACATGATGCAAACTCGGCAAATTACGCAAGGCCGGCACCCACAGCGACGCCAGGTGCGGAACCAGCAGCACCCATAGGAGAAACGAAAGCCAGCGCGAATCATACCCCCTCGGCAACCGCAGCGGCGTCGCGCAATAAAACAGGTACCTACGTGAAAACCAGTACCCGAAATAGAACAGAAGCAGCGCGCCAATCACCACAGCCAGCGTTGTGGGAGTAACAATCTCGGGCCGGAGCATCTGGAAGTCGACCCGGTCGAGAGAAAACACGGGTAAGGCAAACCCGATCAGATAGAAGGCGCCAATCAGCGGCAGAGCCGGCAGGGGGTCCGGCTCGCGCTCTCTCAGATAGTTCAACGCGGGCAGTCCCGACAACACCATTACCATCAAGGCCAGCAGTGCATTCTCGCGTGGCACCGCGGCCGGACGGGTCAGCAACAGATATAGACAACCTCCGACCAACCCAATTAATAGAATCTGCGCCAGCCGTCGCCGGTAGCGGCCATCGGGATCGGCGGCGGGCGCGGGCGCCGGCGCCGGTGGACTCACCGAGGGTGGTAAATCCCGCATTCGAGGAATCGCGTAGCGAATCATCGCGCTCCCCCTGGACCAAAGGGCTCGTGCCGCCTGCTCGCACACCCCTTCTCGATCAACCGCCGATACTCATCCTCGAGGCGTGTCCCATAGTGATCCCACGTGCCCGCCGTCTCGATCCTCCGTCGTGCGTTACGTCCCATCTCGCGCCGCCGTTCCGGATCTCGATACAGCGTCATTACGCGCTGCTTGAGCGCCTCCACATCACGAATGGGTATCACATAGCCGTCCACACCCTCGCGGATCAAATCCGTTCCGGTCGTATTCTCGGAGGCAATCACCGGAACAGCGCATGCCATGGCTTGTGTAATCACCATCGCGAAGCCCTCTTCAATCGATGGCAGACAGAACACCGAGGCGCGCGCATACTCGCGCCGCAACTCCGCCTGCGGAAACGTTCCCCGCAGTACGATGCGTTGCGATCTATACTTTTTGAGTAACAGCTCGGTCTCGGCTGTCGGAGGACCCACTAACCAAAGCTCGGCATCGGGCAGATCGAGTTCCTGAAACGCTTGCAGCAGGTAATGCAATCCCTTGCGGATGCTCAAGGCCCCGCAGAAAATGATCCGAAATGGGCTCTCCTCCACCGC
>JAEUQD010000808.1 GCA_016789925.1 Bryobacterales bacterium
CGAAGGCCTCCAAATTCCTTTACGAGCGCTATATCGCAGGTGACCCCAAGCGTGAAGAGGAATACGAGGACGAGGTGCTCAACGCGCAAATCGCGCGGAAGAGTTTTGAGCTTCGAACGAAAGCGGGTCTCACGCAACAGGAGCTTGCCGATCGTGTAGGGACTTCGAAATCGGCCATCTGCCGGCTGGAGGATGCCGACTACGAGGGCCACTCGCTCTCCATGTTGAAGCGGATCGCGGAAGCACTCGACAAACGTGTGGAGATCCGATTCCTTCCCGCCAAACGGCTGCGCACTGCCTGATCTGGGCGTTCAATTGCTCGTCGCCAGCCAGACGTTCGAGGAGTACGCTGACAGGGCGAAGATGAACCCGTCGGACAGCAGGGCCGGACCCGCGGCGGCCGCGGCGAGTAACCGGAACCGGCCGGAGTGGAAGTGCTGCACCGGGACAGGGTCGCCCACGGGGCGCTTGGTGTCGCGGTCGAGCCGCTGTCCGTACAGACACCGGAAGCCATCCAGGTTGGTAAAGAAGTGCACCAAACTGCCATCGCGCGACCAGTTGGGCGTGTGGCTGGTTGTGTCCCGGTCGAAGACCGTGATCCACTCCGCCTCGCCGGCTGCGCGTCCGTCCCGGATGGGAGCGATCCGGATGATCGTCTTTCGCGGGAAGGGAGTGTGAAACAGGACCCAACGCTGGTCGGGCGACAGAGTTGCACCATGGATGTCGTACGTGGGATGGGAAATCAGCTCAGCCTTTTGGCGCGACTGCACATCGAACAGGGAAAAGCGAATCGGCTTCCCGTCCCAGTAAATGATCCGCCGGCTGTCGGGCGACCACCCTGTCGCCGCCCCGATGCCCTGGAAGTCCAAAAGCTTGACCGCCTCCCCACCGGACGCGGGGACGAGGCTGAGTTGCTTTTGATCGGAAAAGGCGACGTTCAAGCCGTCTGGCGAAAGGGTGGGGCGAACGCGCGACGACAGGAGCGTTGTCTCCTCGCCGGTGGCCATCGAGCGCAGGCGGATGGTCGCGCCGCTAGGCCCGGACTGCTGGTACACAAGCGCCGCGCCGTCAACGGACACCGAAGGCGATGTCTGATCGGATCCGGAATGAAACAGGGGCTCCGGTTCGCCCACGGCCCTGCCCGTGGCCGGATCGAGCCTAATGCGGAACAGACGCGCCGATCCGCTGCCCATCGACAGCGCCATTTGGGTCTTACCTCCGGCCACGATTGCGCGCGCATAGAAGTACTGAGCGGCTCCGCTGGTTACCTGCCGGGCCGGGCCCGCGGGCTTCCAGGTTTGCGGAGAGATCTCGATCTCCCAGATGTGGCCCCTGGCGTTGAACAAGACGCGGTTGCCGATCCAGTCCTGAAGAAAATCTCTCGCGCCCGCCAAGTCCATGCCTTGCTCACGAAGGGCTGGGACAAGGCCGGTCTTGACGGATGGCCCCCCATTGACCGGCGCTACCCACCAATCCAGCCCCTGGCCCGCGTTGGACGGCGCCCCCCCGACGAACAGCACATGCTTGCCGTCGGTAGAAAAGATGGGCGCGTAGGCCCAGGGCACATCGGGCGCGAGTTGAGTAGGCGTTCCTCCATTGACGGGAACAAGATAGATTTTCGATTCTCCCAGCCAAGCGACGGTGGTTGCCGTGTAGGCGATGGACGCGCCGTCGGGCGAGAAGCGCGGCTTGCTCCCCCCGCGCACCAGCAGGCGCTCCTGTCCGCCAAGGGCCGGTATGAGGTAAATCCCGCCGCCGTCCCGTCCCGAGTAGAAGGCGATAAGGCCGCCGTCGGGAGAGAAGGCAGGCATAATGTCGTCGGACTCGTGGCGCGTCAGCCGGATGGGCTCCGCGCCTTTCGTGAGCGCCTGCAACCAGATGTCGAGGTCGCTGCCGCCGGCCCGGTCGGAAGCATAGGCCACCATCCGTCCGTCCGGCGAGATGGCCGGTTGGATCGCCAACTCTGAGCCCGAGGTGAGCGGGCGCATCTCCAGAGCCGGTGTTGTCGCAGGTTTGCGGGTACTCCACCACCCGGCGCCGGCAGCCACCAGCAACAAGGCTACTGCGCCAGGAATCAACCAGGGCCGCGCACTCGGGCGGGTTGGCGCGGGCGCGGCCACGCGGTCCGAATCCGAGTCTTCCTTCAACTCCTCCAGGCCGTTGCGCACGTCGCGCATGGTCTGGTAGCGGCGCTCGGCATCCTTCCGCAGGCACCGCGTAATGAGCTTATCGAGATCGCGCGGCGTCACGGGCGACAACTCACTCACCGGCTTGGGGTCCTTGTGGATCACCGCCGCCAGCGTCGACACGGGCGTGTCGCCCTGGAATGCCCGCTGGCCGGTCGCCATCTCGTAGAGCACCGCGCCGAAGGAGAAAATGTCGGAGCGCGCGTCGAGTTTCTTGCCCTCCGCCTGCTCGGGCGACATGTAGGAAAAGGTCCCGGCAATCACGCCCTCGGCCGTCTTGGCCGGCTGGGTCATGGTGGCGTCGTGTTCGGTGCCTTCCCCGCGGCCCGTCAGCTTGGCCAACCCGAAGTCGAGCAGTTTGGGGACGCCATCCGTGTCCACCATGATGTTGGATGGCTTGAGGTCGCGATGCAGAATCCCCGCGGAGTGGGCCTTGGCCAACGCCGAGGCGATGGGGGTGGCAATGGGCAGAATCTCTTCGAGCCGCTGACCCTGGCGAGGGATGATCGCGTCCAGTGTGCGCCCGGCGATGAACTCCATGGCAATGAAGTCCACGCCGTTGTCCGAGCCGATGTCGTAAATGGTGACGATGTTCGGATGGTTGAGGGCTGAGGCGGCCTTGGCCTCCTGAATGAAGCGCTGGCGGCGGCCGTCATCGGCGATTTTGTCGGCGCGCAGGACTTTCAGAGCGACAAAGCGGTCAAGGTGATGGTCACGGGCCTTGTAGACCGTGCCCATGCCCCCCTCCCCA
Source organism: Bryobacterales bacterium (assembly GCA_016789925.1). Classification (GTDB taxonomy): domain Bacteria; phylum Acidobacteriota; class Terriglobia; order Bryobacterales; family Bryobacteraceae; genus JADLDI01. Next base: position 2,938 of record JAEUQD010000808.1, read on the forward strand.
AGCTTCTCGACGATCTCGTAGTGCGCCAGCCGCCGGCCCAGCATAAATTGGGTAGCTGCAATTATATGTCACTGCGTGCAACTGCTGAACCCCAATCATCATTCCTGATCAGTCCTATGAAATCTTGCGGCCAGCTGGCTCCAGTACCTTCACCTGCCAGGTAACTGATGCAAATATCCAGACTATTGCGTTCACACCATAAAGTAATCTTAATAAAAAGCCGCGCCCCTCCCCTCCATTCGACACTTTTCGACACCCAACATCCAGTCTTTTCAACAGCTTGCGAAACGAAATCCCCTCTCGCTGCGAAACGAATCCAACTCCCCCAAAAACGCCCCAAATGCTGCATTCCCCAACACCCCTCCTTGACACCCCATGTTACCTTAAAACCGTAAAGGACCGGATTGTCTCGACCCGCAGCGTTCGAGCACAACCCGGTCCTTTTTCATTTCTAAACCTAGCAGGAGAAATTCAATGTTTGAACAGACAGGACCCCGCACCGAGGCCGGCAAGGCCGCCTCCTCCAAAAACGCAATGCGCCACGGACTCACCAGCATGCACCCGGTCGTCACCGAATCCGACCGCCCCGAGTTTGAGGCCCTCGAGGCTCATCTCCGCTTTTCCCTCGCCCCCACCGGCTTCCTCGAGGAACTCACCTATAGCCGAATCCTCATCTCCGCCTGGAATATGCAGCGCGTCCTCAAACTCGAAAACGCCCTGCTCGATTACTCCCTCGGCGAGGACCCCCTCGACCATCCCGACACCGAAAAACAGGCCGCGCTCTACCAGCGCTACTACGCCCGCTTCGAAGGCTCCTATCGCGCCAACTTGCGCGAACTCGA
>JAEUQD010000817.1 GCA_016789925.1 Bryobacterales bacterium
TGATCTCGGTTGGCACTTCCCTTATAGCAAAGCACCGCCGGACGATATGAAAGGGGTGTCGGGTTCGACGAAGCGAGCGTTCCGAGCCATGTTCCCTGCGGAGGGTGCGCCCCCCTGAGTCTTTTGGGGGTGCGGGCGCGCCGCCCGACCTCATCCGGACTGTCTGGGCCGATAGGGAACGACTACTGAATCGGCGGGACAGTGCGCGGCCCGTCACCCGGGAACCTTTCGCAAAATCTGGCCGCGCTGTTTCGGCGCAAGGAAGCCAAGAAGTGCTTATACTGATAAGTGGATATACAACTATCCGCCAAGGTACTGCTGGTGCTCGATACCAATGTGCTCCTCAGCGCGCTGATGTCATTCCGTTCAATCCGGCACATGTGGTCCGCGCGGAAACTGGGGCCGATCTGGTGCCACTGTCAGCTACCCCGGCCAACGGTACGCTGGCGCATCCTACTAACGCGCCTTCTTCGCGGTAACGCTCTAAGCTTCCTCCCCCCAACCCGCTGACGGCCACCCAGCGTCTGCCTCCTGTCTTCTTACTCCTTACTCCTTACTCCTTCCGATGGCCCTCAAGTCGCGAACCCTGGCCATAGGCGAGCCCCTTGGCCCCGGGACGAAAGGCACTCTCATGGGGATCGAGCCATTACAATGAAGCCATGCCCCGAGAGCTCGAAGCCGTCTACGAACATGGCGTTCTACGCCCCTTGGAGCCGCTTTCGCTGGCCGAGCACCAACGCGTACGGTTGACGTTGGAAGAGAAACCGGCCCGTCTGAGTTGGGAGTCCTCAGAACTCATCAGGGAACGGCGCGAAGAGTTACAGTGGCTCGCCAAGGATGTGGGACCCTATGCTGGCGAGTGGGTCGCTCTGGACGGCTCTCGCCTCGTCGCGCATGGGACGAAACTGGCAGATGTAAGTGCGGCGGCCACGGTCGCCGGCGTCCTGGAGCCCTTCTTTGCGCGAGTTCCAAGAGAGACTGGCGTACCATTCGGCGGCTGGTAGTCAGATGCGCCAGCTTGACTCTACGCATATCTACGACTACTCGAGCGAGGATGAAAGCGTTGCGGTACCCGTCATCCTTTGAGTTGGGGCGAAGCAGGTCCGGTTGGCGGCCAGCATTGACACCGGAGCATCGTTCCGCGTGTTTGGCGCGGAAATCGCCGAGGCGCTCGGGTTGATTCTGGATCGCGGGGTCCCTATGCGGTTCCGGACCGCGAATAGCGCGTTTGAGGCTTTCGGGCACGAAGTGGAAGTCCAAGGCGAACACCAGGCCCCGCGGGCGGCAAGTACCAATTCACTAATCTCGCCGCCGGGGCAGCTGCGCCTGCACGCTCTCCCGCCACGCCGTAAGCCGCTCGTGCAGGGCCGAGCGCCGCTCCGGTTCCGCGCTCGACAAGTCCTTTTTCTCGTAGGGATCGTTCTCCAAGTCGAATAACTCCAGGCGATGATCCTCGAAATACTCCAGTAACTTCCACCGCCGCGTTCGAATCGCGCTCACCGGCGTCGTCGTGTCGTAATAATGCGGGTAGTGGAAGTACAGTTCTTCCCTTCCCAGCCGCGCCCGTGGATCGCGCAGCAAGGGCGTCAAACTCAGTCCATCCTGCGGACCCACCGGCGCTCCTGTCCACTCCGCGATCGTCGCGAAGAAATCGTTCGAAATCACAGGTTCCGCACACACTCCCGGACGATTGCCGGGATAGCGGATCATCAAGGGCACGCGAATGCCGCCCTCATACAGCGACCCCTTGCCCGATCGCAGCGGCAGATTCGACGTGTTCACCTGCCCCTCGTACTTACCAACCGACCCGCCGTTATCCGAAGTGAACACAACTACCGTCCGGTCCGCCTGCCCGGTTTCCTCCAGCCGCCGCAGCACGCGCCCCACGTTTTCGTCTAAACTCCGGATCATCGCGGCGTAGCCTGGATTGCTGTGCTTCAGTCCGGGCTTCAGATTCTCTTTGAAATAGTCGACATACGCGGGCTTGCCTTCAATCGGCGTGTGCGGCGTGTGATACCACAGGTTCAGGAAATACGGCCGATCCCGCTGCCCGTCGATCACCTTCAACGACTCGTCGGTCAAACGGTCCGTCAGATACTCGCCGGGCCTCCCCGCGCCCAGTCCGGGAACATACCGGAACTCGCCCCCATAGCGTTTGTTGCCCGTGAAGGGATAGAAGTAGGTTTGCGGAGCACCCCACAGCGTCCCGCCGATATTGAGATCGAACCCCTGTGCCTCCGGATAATTCGTTGCCGTGCCAAGGTGCCACTTGCCGATGTGCGCCGTCGAGTAACCACGCGACCTTAGCAACTCCGCGACCGTCTGCTCCTCCAACGGCAACTCGGCCCGCGTCTTGGGGGGAATCAGCGGCTTGTCCGTCACATCGCGAACCGCTCCCTCGTGCCAGATCGTCAAGTGCAGCCGTGCCGGATACTTGCCCGTCATGATCGCCGCGCGCGTGGGCGAACACACCGGCGCCGCCGCGCACGCGTTGGTGAACCGCACGCTCTGCGACGCCAGCTTGTCCAGGTTGGGCGTCTCGTGGAAGTCCGACCCGTAACAAGCCAGATCGGACCATCCCAGATCGTCCGCCAGAATGAACACCACGTTCATCCTCGGCGCGGCCTGTGCGCCCATCGCCGCCAGGAAGTCCCTACGCCGCACTAACGCTTCCTCGCAATCCTATTCTCGAACCAGACCACATTCTCCGATTCCTGCCCCGCGATCAGCACATCCAAGTCGCCGTCCCGATCCATATCCACCAGCCTGATGTCGTAAGCCGCCTGCCGTTCGTGAATGTGGTGCGTCGTGAAGTTCCCCTTGCCATCGTTCTCAAACCACGCCGCCGTCGCCGAATCCTTCGCGCAGGTCGCCGCGTCGATGTCGCCATCGTTATCGATATCGCCAACCGCCAGGGCGTGCCCGCCCACAATCTGGTCGTTGATCGCGTGCTGCTTCCAGTCCGGATTCTCAAACCACACCAGACCTCGCCCGTGCCCGCGCGACCCCACCAGTTCAGCCTTACCATCTCCATTCACATCGGCCACGTGGACATTCGTGGCTCCTTCCTGCCCCGTGGCCACCACGTGTTTGGTCCACGGCAGTCTCCCACCCACCGGCTGTTCCCACCACGCGAACCAGTTACCGCCCTCGGCCACTTTTGCCGCCGCCGCGATGTCGGTCCGGCCATCGCCGTTCACATCGCCCACCCCCATGTAGTGCGACAACCCCGGCGCGTCCTCCCGCGAAAATACGTTTCTCACCCATGGCTGCCGCGGATTCCTGCCTACCTTGAACCAGGCGATGGAATTCGGAAAAGCGCCCTTCGCCTGCCCGCTGTTCCCGATCAAATCCGGCTTGCCGTCCTTGTCCACGTCTCCCAAGATCAGCCCATGAATCCCGTTCACGCCGCCCTTCGCATGGTCGTCAATCGTATGAAACACCCAGCGGTCGCGCAGTGGGTTCTTCGGATTTTCCAACCAGAAGATATGTCCCGGCGAGTAAGCCGCTCCGATATAGTCAAGATCTCCGTCGCCATCCACATCCATCACTTCCGAATGGATCACCGACAAGCCCTGATGTAACTCGACCCGCCGCCAGTCTGGGGCGGCATGTAGATAAGTCTTCTTGGCCACATAGTCGTGCGCAATCACGTCCACTTTGCCATCTTTGGTGAAGTCGCCCGCAATCGCCGTCTGGTTCGGGTATCCTCGCGCCACTTCGTGCCGGATCCACTCGGGGCTACTTTCGTTCCAATAGATCCGCACGTTACCCGTCGACCGGCCTACCGCCACAAAGTCCGGCTTGCCGTCGCCATTGAAATCGTCCACCGCCAGGTCTTCCACCGCGACACCATCGTCGATAAACTGCTTCTGCCACTTCTGCGCGCCCGGCGGTCCGGGCAATGCCGCTGTTGGCGTCACCGACAGTGGGTTCGGGACCCGTTTATACAGAGCCAGACCGTGCGGCTTGTTCCGCCATCCCGCCACCAGTTCCTCCGACCCGTCTCCATCGAAATCGCCCCACCCCAGCGCATGCGCCTGCTGAAGTCCCGTCTCGATCTCCGACCGCCGCCACTCCCCCGGTAACGCCGGACGCACCAACTTGGTCCCACCCTGCGGATTCATCACTTCAGTAGGTTCTTCATACACCACGATCTTGTTCCCGTGCCAGGGCTCTACCGTCGCCAGGTGCCGCACGCCGCCCACCGTGCCGAGCTTGATTTCTCCCGGTGCGCCTTCGCCGATCTTGCGCTTCGTCCACTTCCCTGCCCCGACGCGCCGCAGCGCATAAACGCCCTCTTTCGACGCCGTATAGATTTCGGCGCCGACCGTAATGAAGTTATGCACAATGTGTAACGTGTCGTCGGCCACCTCCCGCCGCCACTCGCCGGCGGCCGACGGCCAGTACACCAGAATCCGCGCGCCCTGCCCTTCCCACTGCGGACCCTTCGTTCCCCTTCCATGCAGCGGCGCGACAATTAACTCGCGCTTCCCATCGCCATCCACATCGCCCCAACGCATCCGGTGCAAGGTCGGC
>JAEUQD010000820.1 GCA_016789925.1 Bryobacterales bacterium
CACGAAGCGCCCTTCGTTGGCGACGTACAACGGATCAAGGCCGAGGATCTCGCACGCGCCTTGGACCGCCTCGTCCACCGGAACCGCCGCCTCTTCGATCCTCACCGTTACCCCGCGCGTACTCGCAATTTCGTTCAGAGCCGTGGCGAGTCCCCCGCGCGTCAGGTCCCGCAAACAATGCACCTCTACGCCTGCCCGCAGCAACGCTTCCACAGGCTCCCACAAAGGCGCCGTATCGCTGGCAATCGCGCCCTCGAACTCCAGCCCCTCACGCACCGACAGGATCGCCACTCCGTGCGCCCCGACGTCCCCGCTGATCACTACCGCGTCCCCCGGCTGCACCGCCGCCGGACTAATCTCCCACCCGCACTCCACGACGCCGATGCCCGACGTATTGATAAAAACCCCGTCCCCCTTGCCTTTGTCCACCACCTTGGTATCGCCCGTCACCAGCGTCACGCCGGCCCGGCGTGCCGCCTCGCCCATGTCCCCGGCAATCCGTCGCAGCGTCTCCATCGGCAGCCCTTCCTCGAGAATGAAGCCGGCGCTCAGGTACAACGGCCTTGCTCCGCACATGGCCAGATCGTTGACCGTGCCGTTCACCGCCAGGTCGCCGATGGTCCCACCGGGGAAGATCAAGGGTCGCACCACAAACGAATCGGTTGTGAACGCCAGGCGCGCGCCGCCCACCTCCAGCAGCGCTCCATCATGGCGAGCCCCCAGTGCGCCGTTGGCGAAGGCCGGATAGAAGATGGTTTCGAGCAACTGTTGGGTCAGCCGCCCGCCTCCCCCATGGGCGAGCAGGATGTTAGCGCCCATCTCCTCCACCTCCGCGATACAAGTAGTAAGCCGCGCAGGCGCCTTCCGACGAAACCATCGGTGCGCCCAAGGGCGATTCCGGTGTGCACCGCGTCCCGAATGCCGGGCATTCGTGCGGCTTCCGCAGCCCTTTGAGCACCTCGCCCGCGATACACTCGCCCGCGCCCTCCACTGCCTCAGCCATGCCCGGAAAGCGAGCCCCGGCGTCAAACCGGCGATAGCGTTCGCGCAGGTGAAGTCCGCTCACCGGAATGTCCCCGATGCCCCGCCACCGCCGCTCGCCCACATCAAACACTTCCGCGATGCGTTCGCGCGCCTGCCTGTTGCCTTCGCGCTTCACCGCGCGGCTGTACTGGTTCTCCACCTCCGCGCGGCCGCTCTCCAGTTGCGCCACCGCCATCTGAATGCCTTCCAGCAAATCGACCGGTTCGAATCCAGTCACGACGATCGGCACGCGGTGTCGTTTCGCCAGCGGCTCGTACTCCTCGTAGCCCATCACCGTGCACACGTGCCCCGCCGCCAGAAACGCGTCGACGTGGCTATCCGCCGACCCCAGAATCGCTTCCATCGCCGGCGGAACCAGCACGTGCGCCACCAGCACGCTGAAGTTCCCCAGCCCTTCCCTCGCCGCCTGCCACACCGCCGTCGCGTTCGCGGGTGCCGTCGTCTCGAATCCCACTGCGAAGAACACCACTTGCCGGCTTGGGTTCGCTCGCGCCAGCCGCAGCGCATCCAATGGCGAATAGACGATCCGAACGTCCCCGCCCGCGGCCTTCGCCGCCAGTAAGCTCCCCCGCGATCCGGGCACCCGCAGCATGTCGCCAAACGAGCACAGGATTACCTCCGAGCGCGCCGCGATCCCAACAGCCTGGTCGATCAACTCCACGGGCGTTACGCACACCGGGCAGCCTGGACCGTGCAGCAGCGTGATCTCCTCGGGCAGCAACTCCTGCAATCCGCTCTTCACAATCGTGTGCGTCTGCCCGCCGCAGACTTCCATGATGGTCCAGCGTTTCCGCGTCAACCGCCGGATCGTCTCCGCCAGCCGCTCCACCGGCTCGCGTTCACGATACTCATCGAGGAACTTCACGGACTCTCCATCTCGTCGAGCATCCGGAAGATCCGCTGTGCTTCGGCCTCGTCGATCACGCCAATGGCAAAGCCGACGTGCACCAGCACGTAATCCCCCACCGCGGCCTCGGGCGTCAGCGCCAGGCACACCTCGCGTTGGATGCCGCCGAAGCTCACCTTCGCCTGACGCAGCGCTTCGTCTTGTCCATCCTCGATAATCTCGATTCTTCCCGGTATCGCTAAGCACATGGCGACGTCCGAATCTGCCCCGCCAGCACTGCCTGCCCCAGCGCTAAACCGCCATCGTTGGCAGGCACCGCCCGGTGCGTGAATACGCGAAAGCCCCGGTCTCCCAGCAGCGCCGAGGCCCGTTCCAACAGAATGCCATTTTGGAAGACACCGCCGCTCAGCACGACTTGCTGCTCCCCCGCCTCTTCGGCGACGCTCACGATCCACCGTGCGAGCGCGTTATGAAACTTCGCCGCCATCACGGCGGGTGCGCAGCCGGCGGCAACGTCCGCCACCATCGCCGCAACCCCTTCCCTCCAGTCGCCCCCGGCCAACGGA
>JAEUQD010000848.1 GCA_016789925.1 Bryobacterales bacterium
GTTTTGAACTCAAAGGTCGCCGGATCCCGCTCCGGGAGTACGACCATCTCCCGCTCGACCAGCACGACGGCGGTCGGGTCCTGCGACTGTCCCAAGTCCACACCTAGATAAAAGAATTTCGTTGCCATGTCAAAAATAGGGCTCCAAGTCCCGATCCAACGCACTATCCACCAAATCGCGTCCGAACATCTGCGAATCCGTGTCGATGAACTCGCAGCAGTACTCCTGCCTGAACCAAAGATCTCCCAAGGCCTTCCGCTCCTCCTCCAGGAAGCTGGGTGGAATCCGCGGGCATTCCGACGCCGGAACGCGAATCCGGTCCCAGTGGTTGCCCCCGGTCCACTCCTCGTAGAAGAATCCCCGTTTGCCGAACGGGGTGGACAACAGCAGCAGGGCCCCGCCGCCGACCGCGATCATGGGCCGCGCCGCCCGGTAGGAGGCGTCCGGTACACGCGCCGCCTCGTCAACGATCAACAGCGACACCGACGAAAATCCACGAATCGTTGCCTCGCCTCCGGGCAAGCCCACGATCCGCGACCCGTTTTCCAGGAGAAATGATTGCTCGTTGTCGCCGTCCCCCCGGATCGGCTGATGACAGGTTCGCAGGAACATTGCCATCTTCCGGAGCAATTCCCCGGTCTGCCTGGCGCTTGGGCTCATCGCCACCACCAGCGAGTCCCGAAAATGTAACGCCCGGTGGACCGCTTTGGCGGCCGTCGTGGTCGACTTGCCCCACTGCCGCGAGCAGTTTAAGAGCATTCGCTTCGAGTAGGGACAGAGTACCTGCTGCTGAGCAGGGTCGGGCTCGAACCTGAGCGCCTTGCGGACCCAAGAGACCGGATCCATGGCGTAGGCCAGATCCAGGTCTTGCAGTTTAGACATCCAGGGCCTCCAGGAGAGCACGGTAGGCCTCCGGATATGCCTCGAGCGATCTCAAGATACGCGTTTTGATGTCCTGCCACATCGGGTGTTGAGTGAACGCCTCCGGCTTGTCCGCCTTGGCCTCGAGGTCCCTGTCCAGAACCTTCGCCTGAGCGATCTGGGCCTGGACTCGTTGAGCCCCGGTGAGATTCGCGCGCACATTACCGGCTTGGAACGTCTCCGGGACCGATTTCGAGGTCAAGTCTCGAGTTTGCTGAAAGATCCGCCGGTTGGGGCTTGCCAGCGGCTTTTCGTCCTCGTCGCAGAACTCGTGGCTCGAGTGAACCCAGATCTCGCCGGGATCGAGGCCGAACAACTCACTGATTTCGGTAAGTCCAAGCCCGGATCGTATGACGGCTTCGATATCCCTGCGTCCGTCGTGGTTGCATATGGTGCAATCTTGCATAGAAGAGTCTCCTCCGAACCGACGCCGGCCGCAGCCGGATTTCGCCGATTTCGTAGCGAGTTTCTCTCCTAGGGGGAAGAAAGCGTCTTCGCCTTTTTTTTAACTTCCTGAAAACAGGGAAGAAATAAATCTCAATTAGTTGTTAATGGGAAATTTTCAACAAGGCGAAACAAAAGAGAACAATTCTCAGTCGGGCTGTTCGGCGCTGGAGGACACGCGCAG
>JAEUQD010000882.1 GCA_016789925.1 Bryobacterales bacterium
AATATCGCTCCCCACAAACCCGCCCAAGCAAGGCAAGAACTCCACCTCACAATCGCCCGCCAACGGCCACCCCAACTCCTCACCACGAAACCGCACCGGCCCTAATTCGGTGGCTGCAAACGGCGCCGCCGCCAGCGGCGCGACGTCGATCGCCCCGAACAAGTGATGCATCACCGTGTTGCCACACAGCAAGACGCTGACGACCTTCGCCGCCTCCAGCCCTTCCACCATGTCGCCGATCAACTTCCCGATCCTTGCCCGAACCACTTCGCAAAGTTGTCCCGGGTTCTTCAGCGCATATTCGATTCGCGTCATCACGTCGGCGCCGGAGGCCGCCTGCGGATTGAGCGCCGTCTGCACCGCCAGCACATCGCCAGTCTCCAAATCCAAAAGCTGCGCCGCCAGTGTCGTTGTCCCCACATCCACCGCTACCCCGTATCCAACCCGCGGAACCACCGGCAGAGTCGACGTGTCCCCCAGCAGCGCCGTCTCCCACTGCGCCACTTCCAGCGTGACGTCGCCCTCGATCCGCGCCCGGCACGCCAGCCGCCAGCCCGCCGCCAGTTCGCTCGCGCTGAACGCACGCCGCATCTCCGCCGTCACTGCCACCTCGCCCTGCACGACGCGCACCCTGCACCCGCGGCACCGCCCCGTTCCTCCGCATGGAAACTCGACCCCGTACGGGAACAGTACATCCGCCAAATCCTGGTTTGGAGCCACCTCGACAGTGGCCCCCAGTGGCTCAAGGTGAACCCGACACATCTCAGTTAACCGTCAACTTCGCCACCCACGCCACCTGGCCGCGAACCTCGCCCGGCGCCTCGATCTCGACATCCGTGCCCGCCGCCGAAAACTTCACTGGACCCACGCCCACCACCTCCACCGAGCGCACGGCGCCCACGTCCTTCAACATCAACCGCTCTCCTTTCCAACCCGGCACAATTGCGTATACCGCGTTGCCCTTCGCCGTGAAGAACGCCTCAATCACCGCCTGCCCCGGCTTTCGAGCCTCCACATAGTCCATCACGTCATACTTCGTCGCGTACTCGCCCGTCTCCAGCTTCGGTTGCGCCCCCGCCGTCCATTGCCGTGTCCGCACCCACGGCCGCGTCCCGTAAATCGCCTCGCCGTTTGTCTTCAGCCACTCCCCGATCTCCATCAGCCGCTGCTGCATGATCACCGGAATCCGTCCATCGCCGGTCGGCCCGATATCCAGCAACAGGTTCCCACCCCGGCTCACCAGGTCCAACAGCATGAGCACCATTTCGCTGCCCTTGTGGTAATCCGCCAACTGCTCAGCCCGGTTATACCCATACGAAAACCCCATCCCGCGGCTCTCTTCCCACGGATTCGTGCTGCCTTCCAAACCGGCCGTGTATTCGGTGGTGTAGTAGCCACCGTGCTTGTGCCGCGCACCCTTGCCCCAACGGTCGTTCACCACCACTTCTTCCTTCACCGCCGACTCGTTGAACAGCCAGGCCAGCAGCTCCGGACTCTTCCAATCCTCGCCCGGCATGTCCCACTCGCCATCGGAGAAGATCAGCGACGGCTTGTACCGCGTCACCAGATCCTTGAACTGCGGCGTCATGTGCTGGGCCACGTACCGCGGCCGGTCTTTCAGCCACAGCGGGTTGTACCACTCGTACAGCGAATAATAGAAGCCCATCTTCAACCCGCGCCCGCGAACCGCCTCCGTCAAATCCCCCAGCACATCGCGCTTCGGCCCCGCCGACACCGCATTCCAGTTCCGGCCCCAGGTCCGGTTCGCCTCCGCGCTTGGCCACAACGCAAATCCGTCGTGATGCTTCGACGTCAGCACGACATACTTCGCCCCGCTTTTCTCAAACAGTTCCGCCCAGTATTTCGGCTCGTACATCTCCGCCCGGAACATCGGGGCGAACTGCGGGTATTGGAACCCCTTGCCGTACACGCGCTGGTGGAATTCCCAGGTCGCGTTCGGCTTGTCACCATCCTTGGGTCCCTTCGATAGGGCATTCCAGTACCACTCCGCGTACTTGCCCACCGGCGCATATGCCGGCACCGAGTACACCCCCCAATGAATAAAGATCCCGAACTTCGCGTCGCGGAACCACGCCGGCGTCTCGCGCTTGTCCACGCTCTCCCACGCCGCCTCGTACCGCGTCTGCCCCCAACCCGTTACCGCCATGCACAACGCCGCAATCCATACGCCCTTGTTCATGATCCCCCCATGCTACCTTGATACAAAATGCTTCTTTCCGACATCTTTCTGGGTCTGGGCCGCGAAAACTTCGACCAGCTTCTGCGCGCCATCTCACTCGGTAAACTCAAAACCTTCCAGCTCTTCGACCGCATTAAGACCCGCCTGCACCTCGGCAAGCTCAACCAGGACAATCTTCGCAAATGCGCGCCGAAGTTGATTGCCCGCCTCGAAGCCAAGGAGGAGGAACTCGCCCTCGACCTCTCGCAGGCCATCCTCATCTCCCACCTCGACCTCATCGTCAACGTCCTCAATTTCCTCGGCGTCCCCCACAAGGACGGTTTCTTTGAAAAGGACGCCAACGTCAGCGGCTACCTCACCGAAAACTGGCAGCAGCGCGCCTTTGACAACTTCCACAGCCAGTACCCCAAGGCCGTGCTCCTCTTCTATCTCAACCACCTCGCCCACGAAGTGGACGAGAACTCGCCCCTCTTTCTACCTGCCACCGCGAACGCCCAATGACCGATCTCGACCAGCTTCGCGCTTCCGCCCTTGAAGCAATCGCCGCTGCGCCCTCCCTCGACGTGCTCGAGGCCATCCGTGTCGACGTTCTGGGCCGCAAAGGCACACTCGCCAGTGTCTCCAAAGACATGGGTAAGCTCTCCCCCGCCGAACGCGCCGCCACCGGAAAGCAACTCAACCTCGCCAAGCAATCCCTCGAAGCCGCTCTCGAAGCCCGCAAGTCCGAGTTCGAACACGCCGCTCTCAACACCCGCCTCGCGGCTGAATGGCTCGACCTCACGCTCCCCTCCACCACTCCGCGGCCCGGCTCCCTCCACCCGGTGACCCTGATTCAAAAGGAGATCGAAGACCTCTTCATCTCCATGGGTTTCGCCGTCCTCTCCGGCCCTGAAGTCGAGACCGAGTTCAACAACTTCGATGCTCTCAACATCCCGCCCGACCATCCCGCGCGGGACATGCAAGAC
>JAEUQD010000906.1 GCA_016789925.1 Bryobacterales bacterium
CGCCGACGCCGGGTTGCGCCTCGTCGTGGGGTCCAGATAGAGCGACTCCGCGCCCTCTGCCCATCTCCAGATGCGGCCCTGCTCGTCGTTCCGCAAATAGCCGATGCCGCGCAGTTCGTAGTAGGCGCGGCCGTTGAACTCACGCGTCCCCGTCACTTCCCACACGCTGTAGTTGCCGGTGGAGAGACGATCGTCCGCGCGGTAGACCCAACGGTTCCCTACCTGCAGCGGCAGCCATCCCAGCCGTGATTGCGCTTCGCCGAGCGCATTGCCCCCCAAGCAGGCCAGATGCACAGCCGTCTGTGCGATCACCCGTTCCTGGTAGACCAGAACGAACACCATCCCCTCGGTCACCCACTCGCCGGTCTCGGCTCTCCCGGTGCCTTCTTCCAGTCCTGTCAGCGGCGTGCCTTCCACACCGCCGACACGAACCTCAACCGGGCTCTGCGGCGCAGTCCATTCCACCACCGCCCGCGCCAATCCTTCGGTGCATCCCTCGCCGGTGGTCACTCGCAGCGTCGGCTGTCCCCACGCGGCGGCGGCTAGAATGAGCGGTAAGAATCCAGTCCGCACTTGTCCCTCCGTCGGTATTTGAAGTTCTCGGCACTGTATACCATATGGGGATGGTGCAGGGATGGCTGACAATCGTCTTGGTCGGTTGGCTGGTGGCGGTGGCGGCGGTCACCGGGTTTGGGGGCTGGGTGACGGGCGACTGGGAGTACGCATTCGGAACCGGGTTGAAACGGCTCGCGTGGATGGCGGTCATGAGTCTGATCTTCTGCCTGCCGGTGGCCGCCATGAGTTTTCTGGTGATGCGTCTGAGAGGCCGCCGCGGATTGGGCGAGCCTGTGCGGCTCACTGCCTTGATGTCGCTGGCGCCGGCCGTTCTGGTGGGCGTGGCAACGCTGTTTGAGCACTTCGACGGACTCGACGTCTGGAGTATGCTGCCGGGCGGACCGTCGTGGCTGGTGAGTTCGCTGGAACGCCGGAATCCGGATTTCGAGGTGGAAGACACGGGGGCGGGCGGGATCGCGATCTACCGGGCGGATGGCCAACGCGTGACGTTGTGGCCGTGGCAATTAAAGAACGCGAAGATCGACTGGAAGAAGTGCGAGGCGGCGGACGTGGAACTCCTAGGGCCGGCGCGCCCCGATCCGGCGGCCAGTTGTGTGCACCGGATTCGCGTGGAAGCGCCCGCCGAGTCGTTCACCTTGCTGGCGTTTTCGATCGGAGAGGCGGACCCGCAGGCCTCCGCCACGGCGTTGCAGGAACAGTATGAACGCGCGGGTGGAATCTACAAGGATCACCTGGTGGTGGAACAGGGAGGCGTCCGGCGGCGCATTGAGGGGCGCGCGACACGGCGCTGGGGAAACTGGTTGTACGTTGGGGTGATCGACGCGGAAACGGCTAGCCGTTCTGGCGGCTGATCAGGCGGCTTCGACAAAGCCGCGAATCTCTTCGACGCAGACTCACTTCCGCTTGAGGCGAACCCAGAGGGCGTGGGCGTCGGCGCGCTCGACACCGCCGGCGTCGATATTGGTCATGCGCACCACGGACTCGAAGACACCGTTGCGGCCGCTCTCGGTGACCTTGACGACGCCGACACCCGGAACCGCTCCAGTGCTGACGTGGGGATCGGCCGTAAGCGGGTTGGGACCCCGGAGCGTCATGAACATGTGCCCGCCGTTAGGCGAGAGAAAGAGCAGATCCGGTGTGGGATCGTCGGAGAGGTGGCCTCCGTCCGAGGTGTGCGAGATGGCGGCCCTGGCGAATTGGAGCGAGTGCTGTAGTCCGGGCACGAGGTTGATGCGATTGACGATCGCGTCCTTGGCCGTATCGACGACGAAAATGAAGTTCCGGCCGCGGTCGGCGATCCACAGGTACTTGCTGTGTTTGGTGAGCGCCGCTCCGTGGGCGTCCGCGTTCGTAACATCCTCGCTGAAGATGAGTCTGCGCGCAGGGATATTCGGCGGGTTATCTGGCGAGTACAGTTCAGGGCCGAGGGGGAACGCATAGAGGTCCGCCTCGTAAAGATTGGCTCCCGTGCCGCCGCCGGAATCGATGTACATCTTGTTGCCGACCTGCGCGCCGAGGCAGCCGTTGGGGTGGATCGTGTCCTTGTCGTACTCAGCGACGATCTGCATCGGTGTCGACTTGCCGTCAATGACGAAGAGACCGCCGCCGCGCAGGGTGACAAAGTTGAGGACGCTCGATGCGTCGATGATGGGGCAGATTGGGGCGTTGTCGGGTCGAATGGCGAAGTCTTGGCAGGGCAGCCCATTCGGGGTAGTGCAGGTAGCGAGGTTGACGGTTGCGGCGGGGTTCAGTGTGAACGTCCCAGTGGCGTAGTTGGTGTCGATCCGTTCGTATAACTTGCCGTTCTGATTGGCCACGGCGACATAAGTCTCATCCGGCGACGGGTAGGATTGGTGGACCTGCCGTGCGCCGCCGTCACCAACCGACGTCCGGATGCAGGCGACCGGCTGGCGTGTATCCGCATTGAGAAACAGGACGTGACCGCTGGCGACGAAGGAGATGATCGCGTGGGTGTTGGATGCATTCATCGTCAGCATATGGGGGCGGACAGGATTGGCGTCCGTCTTGGCGAGGCAAAACGCCGCGGCCGCACCCCCCAGGTCGACCTTCTCCGGTATGGCGTGCTTGCTCTTGTTTTCGAGGTCGTGACCATCCCAGATGTAGATCGTGCCTCCGTACGTCTTACCGAAGGAGTTGGACTGGTCGATGGCCCAGACTTCGTACTTGTTATTGCCTGACGCCCAGGCTGAAGCTGTCAGGAACAGGGTAGTGGTGAATAAGGTGTGTGCGTTCACGTAGCCTCCCAGAAGAAATGAGATAACGTGCCCGTGGACGCCCGGTATTCAGCATCCACTCCCTGTCGTTAGTGGGCTCGTCAGAGGGAGTTGGCTCTGTGCCGGTTTTGGAGCGCACCTTATTCTATCGAAACTCGAACTGGCCTGGGTGTAACGCTCGATGACGACCGGCGTGAAGGCATTGACCAGCCCATTCTCGTCCCGAATCCCCGGCTTCCTACGCACCGTCCGTACTGTCATACTCGTTATCAGAGTCGGAATATCTGTAGGAGGCTATTCTATGACCGCTCGAAGAAACTTTCTTCTCGCTTCCGCCCTGAGCACCCTGCCATCCGCGCCAGCCGCTCAACCGGCCCCGCGCCCCCTCGGCATTCCCGGACCATTTCCCGGCAAAGTCATCGCCGTCCACTCGCCCTCTTGCATTGCAGAGGACAAGTACCAGCAGGAACCAGTCAACGCCATGATTCGCCGCGGCCTCCAGGAACTCACCGGCGCGCCTCACTGGGTAGATGCCTGGCGAATGTTCGTCCAGCCCGGCGATGTCGTCGGTATCAAGGTCAACCCGAACGGCATGCCGCGCGTCATCTCCGCACCCGAGGTCCTCCATGAAGTAATCGCCGGCTTGCGCCAGGCGGGAGTGAGTGCTCGTGACATCGTCGTCTTCGACCGTAACCGCGCCTACTTCGTCAAAGCCGGTTACGACAAGTGGCTTCCCGACGGCGTTCGCTGGGCCTTCGCCACCGACACGTACGACCCCGTCCAACTCGACATGGACGGCTACGACCGTGATTGCTACGCCGAGTTGCCGGTGATCCAGCCCGGCCAGGACCCGAATGATCGCCACTTCCGCCGTTCCTACGCAGCGCGGTTCATCACCCGCGAAATCAACAAGCTCATCAACATCCCGGTCCTGAAGCACCACCAATCCGCCGGCGTCACCCTTGCACTCAAGAACATGGCTTATGGAATGGCAAACAACGTGGCGCGCAGCCACCAGAACGCCACATTGCACTGCACTTCGGTCTTCATCCCCGCCATTGTGGACCTCACGCCATTCCGGCAGAAAGCGGTTCTCCATATCCTGGATGGGGTCAAGGGCGTCTATCACGGCGGACCGTCGGCGCGCCCGGGCTACATCTGGGAACACAAGACCATGTACTTCGCTACCGATCCCGTCGCCGTCGACAAGGTCGGCTGGAAGGCCCTCGACGAAAAGCGGCGCGAAATGGGTCTCGCTCCCGTCGCGCTCTCCAAGCCCGACAAGGTCAGCACGCGACTGAACTGCCAACCCGAGCATATTGAGATCGCGGCTTCGTTGGGGCTGGGTGTGTTTGACGAGGCTAAGATCGATTTGCGCACGATCGAAGTCGCTTGAGGGGCTCCGCGCAGTGATATGCTTCATTCCTGCCCACACTTGAAAGGAGCGCCCTATGGATCGTCCGAGTCGCCGCCGCACTCTCCAGTATCTGGCTGCTGCCGGTAGTCTTCCGGCTCTGGAGGCAGCAGCCGCCAGCCCCGCCGGTGTAACCGGCATGCGGATCAGCCGTTACGAATTGATCCCAGTTCGGGTGCCATGGGATGAGCGTGTGCGTGAGATGGCCGTGCTCAACTGGCGGCGGGAGAACATGGATGTACCCCATTCGAACCTCACCATCGTCAAGCTCCATACAGACGAAGGGCTGATCGGCATCGGCCTCGGCGGCAACCACGCGCAGCTCAAGAGTATGGTTGGCCGGTCGCCGTGGGAGTACTTCTTTAACGATCGTATCGGCGGAGTGCAGACTGCCATCTACGACCTACTCGGGAAGGCTACGGGCCTCCCGGTGTGCCGCCTGATCTCTTCGAATCCGAAGAAACGGATTCTCCAGGCGTATTGGAGCCTCAGCTATCCGCCGGATATGATCGCTGCCGAGGCCAAGCGTGCCGCCTCTCTCGGCTATCGCGTTCACAAGGTGAAAATCCGGACTTGGGAGGACCCCGTCGCCCAAGCCCAGGCCATCTTCGCCGCCGTCCCCCGCGACTATCGCGTCTGGGGCGACCCCAACCACTGCTGGGGCTCCGTCGCCCGCACGCTCCACTTCGCCACCAAGCTGGCGGAGATTCCGGGCTACTTTGGGCTGGAATCGCCGCTGCGGAGCACGGAAGAGTACCGCCAGTTGAAAGGCCGTGTGCCGCTGCGATTATCCGAACATTGGGGGCTGGTGGATCCGATGATCGCCGCCCGCGAAGGGCTGCTGGATGCCCACATCACCGCCAGTCCGACGCTCGGACGCACGATCTTCGCTCAGAACGCGCACGCCCGGATGTACCACATCCCACTGTGGGATGAGAGCAGTTGCTGGACGGGGCTCGGCCTTGCCGTCCAGGCCCATCAGGCGGCGGCTTATCCAGGCATCGAATACACGGTCGATGCGTCGGTAACCGCCGAAGACGATCTCGTCAAGGAGCCTTTCGTCATCAAGGACGGGTTCTACGACATTCCCGACAAGCCCGGCCTGGGTGTAACGCTTGATGACAACGCCGTCGACAAGTATCGCATCGCGTAAAGCAGGAGATGGGAACATGAACACGACTCGGCGCAACTGGTTTGGACACTCGGCCGCCATGGCGGCCACGGGACGGCTTAAGGTCACGAAGTGCGACGTCTTTGGGCTGCGAATCCCGTTTCACGCGCGGCTCCGTGACAACATGCTGGAAAACTACCGGCGTGAAGGCATCGACCGGCCGGACTACAAACCCTGGATCCTGCGGCTGCATACCGATTCGGGGCTGGTAGGCATTGGTGAATCGTCGCGGGATCCGCGGGCGCAGGCTGGGGGCGTCGCGAACCGGTCCGTCTACGAACTGCTCAATAACGCCGCCGTCAGCCCCGCGGTGATGATGGCCGTGTACGATGTCCTGGCGCAGGCGGCCGGGGTCCCGATCGCGAAGCTATTTTCTCCGGAGCCGCGCCCCGCGGTGCGGCAGATCTGGTGGAGCCACTGCCTGCGCCCGCGGTTGCTCGAAGCGGAAACGCGGCGGGGGGTCGAATTGGGCTATGCGGTGCATAAGGTGAAAGCCCGGCGCTACGAAGACCCGGTGGAACAGGTGGCCGCTATCGCT
>JAEUQD010000945.1 GCA_016789925.1 Bryobacterales bacterium
TAGGAGCGCAGTTTCGGCTGGACCGCCAGCAGGGCGGCGTTGTGAACGTAGATACCGCAATGCCTCGTGTCACCATACCCGCGGAAGTCTCGCGACAGGGAGACCTGGCTTCGCTCGACCCCCGGCGCATGGCGCTGGCCGGCGCGCGTACGCAGCAGGACGCGTCGGGGACGGTGACGGTGGCGGCGCACGGGCCCGGGTTCTACCGGATCCAGTCCAAGCTCCAATCACCCAGTTTGTTGCGGGTCGCAGAGGCGTGGTACCCGGGATGGGAGGTGACGGTGAACGGAAAGGCCGCGGAGGTATTGAAGGTGGATGGCGCCTTGATGGGAGTGGTTGCGCCGGCCGGCGAGGCAGAAGTGGTTTTGCGGTTCCAACTCAGAAATTTGCGGCTGGGCCTGGGCGTCAGTCTCGTGACCCTGGCCGCGGGGATCGCGTTGGTTGTGTGGAAGCGGCGGGAGTTACTGCTGGGCCTCGATTGAGGCAGTCAGCTCTTCCCATTCCGCCATTAACTGTTCAATGCGGGCACGGTGCTCTTCGACCTCAGCGGCGCGCCGCTGTGTTTCTTCCACCGAGCGGAAGTTCGCCAACTCGCGCTCATGCTCAGCCACATCGCTTTCGCGGCTGGCAATCTCTTCTTCCACTTCCTTCTGCCGCTCCTTCATCTTCTGGAGCTTGATCGGATTCAAACGTTGCTTCGAAGAGGGAGGGGGCGCCAGACCGGGGACATCGGCCAGAGTCGGCACGGGCGGACCGGCGGCGGAAGGTTCGGCAGTGCCGAGCGGTTGGCCGCTGATGCGCCAGAGATAGTCTTCGTAATTGCCCGGGAAAATGCGAATCTCGCCATTCCCTACTTCATAGACACGCGTGGCGAGGCGGTCGAGAAAATAGCGGTCGTGCGAGACGAAGACGAGGGTTCCCGTGTACTCCTGAAGTGCTTCGAGCAGGATGTCCTTGGCCCGCATGTCCAGGTGATTTGTGGGCTCGTCCAGCAGCAGGAAGTTGGCTGGGCGGAGGAGCAGGCGAGCCAAGGCGTAACGGTTGCGCTCACCGCCCGAGAGCACGCCCATCTTCTTATACACGTCGTCTTCGGAGAAGAGGAAACACCCCAGCAGGCTGCGCAACTCGGTTTGCGTGCGGTTGCGGGCGTTCGCTGAGATATCGTCCAGGAGGGATTCGTTCGGATCGAGTTCCTTGTACTGGTCCTGCGCGAAATACTCGAAGACAACATTGTGGCCGAGCGTGTATTCGCCGGTCGTGACGGGTTCAACACCCGCGAGAATCTTGATCAGCGTCGATTTGCCCGCGCCGTTATGGCCGACGAGAGCGATCTTGTCCCCACGTTCGATCGTGAAAGTGGCCCCGGAAAACACCTGCTTGGCGCCGTAGCTTTTGGACACACCTTTGAATTCGGCGACAATACGGCCGCTCGTCTTCGGCTGAGGGAACGAGAAGTGAATCGTCTTCTCTTCGGGTGGCGGAGGCTCTGCCTTCTCCATCCGCTCAATTTCCTTGATCCGGCTTTGCACCTGCTTGGCTTTGGTGGCCTGCGCACGGAAGCGGCTGATGAAGGCTTCCAGTTGCTGGATCTTGGCCTGCTGGTTGTTATAGGCTGCGGTGATCTGGGCGATTCGCTCGGCTTTTTCCTTTAAGTACCTTTCGTAATTCCCGGTGTAGAAATGGACCTTCTTATTCCAGATCTCAATAATGCGGCGAGTCGTGACATCGAGGAAGTAACGGTCGTGCGAGATGAGGATGTAGGCGTAGGGGTAGTCGTTGAGATAGCCTTCGAGCCAGTTGCGCGCTTCGAGGTCGAGATGGTTAGTGGGCTCGTCCAACAACAGGAGGTTGGGCTGTTCGAGAAGCAGTTTGGCGAGCGCGATGCGCATCTGCCAGCCGCCGGAGAACTCGTCGGTGGCGCGATACCAATCGTCTTTGGGGAACTGGAGACCAGCCAGGACGGTCCCGACCTTGGCTTCAAGAGAATAACCGTCGTGGTGAGAAAAGAGGTTCTGGAGACGGTGAAAGCGATCGGCCACGAGGAGATAGTCGGCGCTGGTCGGATCGATATCGCCCATACGATGGGCCAGGTCTTCCATTTCGCGCTCCATGGCGCGGAGATTGTCAAACACCGATAGGCACTCGGCGAAAACGGTACGCCCGGAAAGCTGTAGACCTTCCTGGGGCAGGTAGCCAATGGTCACACCGCGGGCGCGGACAATCTGGCCGTAGTCGAGTCCTTCCATGCCGCCAAGAATTTTCAGCAGCGTGGATTTGCCCGTACCGTTGCCGCCCACGATGCCCACCCGCTCATTGGGCGTGATGAGCCAGTCCAGACCTTCGAAGAGAATTCGCGGGCCGAAGCGTTTGCCTGCGCCAGTAACGCTGATCATTGCATGCGGTGGCGCAGCACCTGTCCGCCGCGCGCCTCTGTCAGTTTGCCCTCGTCCACCATCACGACGCCGTTCACCAACACGTAGTCGAAGCCTTCGGTGTACTGATGCGGCTGCTGGTAGGTGGCCTTGTCGGTGACGCGCGCAGGATCGAAGAGGAGCAAATCGGCGGCCATGCCGGGCATAATCAATCCGCGGTCGCGGAAGCGAAACGTGCGAGCCGGGAGCGAGGTCATCCGTCGGATGGCGTCTTCGAGCGTGATGGTTCCGCGCACGCGAACGAACTCGGCGAGCACCCGCGCATTGGTTCCGTAGGAGCGGGGATGTGGCATGCCCACGCCGAACTCGCGGATGCCGCCATCGCTGGCCACCGCCGTGTTGGGATAGCGCAAGATCCGCTCGACATCTTCCATGCCCATCGAGTGATACACCATGCCGGGCATGGCTGTTTCGATGAGTTGGAGAATCGTCTCGGCTTCGCTCTCGATGGTCGCCGGGCGGCCCTTCTCTTTGTTGATGGCAGAGATGGTTTTGCCCTCGAGTGAACGGTCGGCCTCGAAACTGGCCACGGTGGCGTAGGAGTAATCCGCGCGGCCTTTGTTGGCGAGTAACTCGAGCATCTCCTTCTTGATCCGGCGGCGGGTGTCGGGCGTCCGCAAGCGTTCGAGAATGGCTTCGCGGCCGTCGGCGAGGGCCCAACTGGGTAGGGTGATGCCGAGATTGGTGGACGAATGATCGTAGGGATACTGGTCGACAACCACATCGACTCCTTCGCGGCGGTAGCGCTCCACCTGTTCGATGGACTTCACGCTGGCGCCCCAAAGCTTCTTGTTGTCGATCTTGAAATGTGAGATCTGGACCGGCATCCCGGCTTGGCGTCCGACCTGGACGGCCTCGTCAATGGCCTCGGTGATGCGTTCTCCTTCGTCCCGCATGTGGCTGGCATAGACGCCAGCGTGGCGCGCCGCGGCCTTTGCCAGGGCAACCACCTCGCTGGTTTCGGAGTAAGTGCCGGGGATGTAGATCAGGCCCGTCGAGAAGCCCACCGCGCCGTCGCGCATAGCCTGGTCGACCAGCGCCTGCATGCTCTCGATCTCTTCCGGGGTGGCTTTCCGGTTGGCAGTGCCCATCACCTTGGAGCGGACGGTGTTGTGTCCGATGAGGGTAGCCAGGTTCAGACCGAGTTTCTGTTCCTCCAACTGGCGAAACCACTGGGCGAGTTCCAGGCGCGAGCCGCCGCAGTTGCCGGTGACCATCGTGGTGACGCCGTCGAGCAGGTAGTTATCTCCGCGCGGAACCTTGTCCACCGTGCCTTCCACGTGGGTGTGGACGTCAATGAATCCGGGCGAGAGAACGCGGTTGCGGGCGTCGATGGTACGGGTGGCGGTCACGTTGGCGAGCGTGCCAACGGCTGCGATCCGACCGTTGAGAATACCGACTGAGGCACGATACCAGGGGTTGCCCGACCCGTCCACGATCCGGGCGTCGCGGATGAGCAGGTCAAAATCGGCGGCCAGCGCGCACGCCGTAGCCAATAGAATCAGTGAAAACCGCATTAAGACTGAATTTTTCCACAAAGGAAGTTGAGCGCGCCAGCGATGTAGCTTTTCATCTCCTGGCGTTTCACGATGGCGTCGATGAAGCCATGTTCGACGAGGAACTCGCTGCGCTGGAAGCCCGAGGGCAACTTCTGGCGGATGGTCTGTTCGATGACGCGGGGTCCGGCGAATCCGATCAGCGCGCCGGGCTCGGCGATGATGAGGTCGCCAAGCATCGCGTAGCTGGCCGTGACGCCACCGGTCGTAGGGTCGGTGAGTACGCTGATGAAGGGAAGCTTGGCCTGGTCGAGGCGCATCAGGGCGGCGGAAACCTTGGCCATCTGCATCAGGCTCACCGCGCCTTCCTGCATGCGTGCCCCACCCGAGGCCGACACGATGATGACCGGAGTGCGTTCACGAATCGCCCGCTCGATGCATCGGGTGATCTTTTCGCCAACAACCGCGCCCATGCTGCCACCGACGAACTTCAACTCCATCGAGGAGATGTTCACACGACGTCCGGCGAGCAATCCGGCCGCGCTCACGACGGCGTCGCTTTGCCCCGTCGCATTCCTCATGGCTTGTAAGCGGTCTTTGTACGGGCGGGAATCCACGAAACCGAGCGGGTCGGTGGTCGTCATGCCGTGGTCGAATTCTTCATACTCGCCATCGAACAGCAGGCGAAGCCGCGCGACGGCATCGAGTTTGAAGTGAAATTCGCACTTTGGGCAAACGTTCTGGTTCTCTTCCAGTCCCTTGCGCCAGATCACCTGGTCGCAACCGTCACACTTCAGCCACAGACCCTCGGTGCGAACTTTGCGTTCGCCTTCCTGGGGGGCGGGATCGATACTCGGGGTCTTTCGGGTAAACCAAGCCATGACGGGGCGAGAGTCTCCACCTAGGCTACCCTACCCTCACCCCCCCTGCAACGGCGTTGTTTCCGGCAGAAGCGACCGCTTCTGCCCGGGCCTCAGCTCCACTTCCACCGGTTTCGGTGCGCCGGGATACGTAATCCGGGCCCGGCCACCCTTCGTGGACGTGATTTCCAGCCACGATAAGCGTCCATTTTCCAGCGTGGCGCTGAGGAGGAAAGCGCCCTCGGTGCGGAGGTTCGTGAAGCTCACGGTCTTCCACGAATCCGGGATAGCGGGGAAGACCCGGATCGTGCCACGGTGCGATTGCAGCAGCATCTCTTGCAATCCGGCCGCGGCGGCAAAGTTGCCTTCGAGCGTGAATGGCCGGTAGGTGAAGTTCGAATAGCCCTTACCCGTTTGGTCGCCATTGCAGTGGAAGCTGTTGCGCAGGCAGAAGGCGGTGGTGAAGAGTTCAAGGGCGCGTTCGGCCTTCGCTCCGTCGCGCGCGCGGGCAGCGAGGCTGGCGAGCCAGGAAAAGCTGTAGCCTGTCCACGCACTGGAGCCGAGGCGTTCCAGTTCGGCGAGGGAGGCGTGGATGATTTCGGCGGATTGGGGCGAATCGTCCACATCCAGCAGACCAAGCGGGTGAATCGCCATCAGGTGGGAGAAGTGGCGGTGCGAGGCGGCCAGCGGATAGTTGGGAGCCACGAGGAGGCGGTTCGCAGAGTCAGTGAAGAACGATGGCAGCTTCGCCAGTTGGCCGCGCCAGCGTTTGGCTTCGTCCGGCCGGTTGAGTTCGGTGGCAAGTTCCGCGGCGGCGGTAAACAGCCAGCGATTGAGCGCGAGGTCGTAGTTCGTGAACTCGTCAAACCAGGCATTAGGCTTGTTGTCGTTGATCTCGGGCGACGAGAACAGGCGGTCGGGCAGGGCGTTGTAGGCTTCGAGAAACTCGGCGGCGGCTTTGAGATAAGGGTAAGCGCGGTCGCGGAGAAAGTCGCGGTCCTGGGAGTAGCGCCAGTGCAGGTAAAAGTGATGCGCCAGCCAGGCGGCCGTGGTGGCGGAGTGCGTGTACTGACGCCAGCCGCCGATCTGGTTGCCGTTCAGGTCGGCGGTCATCGGGATGTTCAGCCCGGGCAATTGAAAAAACTGCCTGGTCCAGGCGAACCCGGAGTCGCGGGTTTTCCAGAGCCAGTCGAGATAGGCCAGTTGTTCTTCGAGGTGATTGGCGGAGTAGCTGGGCCAGTAGCTGAGTTGCGTGTTGAGGTCGTGATGATAATCGCCTTTCCAGGGTGGAAGCTGGCCGTTGTCGGCGGTCCAGACGGCTTGAAGGGTGATCGGCGGCGCACCGCGGCGCGAAGCTGAGCCGAACTTATACGTCTCCAGATACCACATGCGCTCGATGGTGGGGTTGGGAACCCGCACGGAACTCTGCGCCCAGAAGTTGCGCCACCACGCGGCGTGGTCCTTGGTGCGGATTGTGGTGTAACCACGGCGAAGGGCGGCGTCTACTCGCGAGCGGGCAAGTTGCGCCGGGTCGCCCTGTTCGAGGCTGGAAGCGATTGACCACGCGAGCGTGTAACCCGCGCGATGCTTGCGCCAGCCCACGTGGACGGCAAAACGGAAGCCTTCCGCGCCCTGCTGAGTGTAAGCCTGAAAATCATCTTCGCTGATGACTTGAGGCGCTGGATAGCCCAACTGGCTCAAGTCGCCTGGGGAAATTCCTCCCTTGGCGGGGTTGTCTACCTGTCCGGAGAATGGCGGCGGGAGAAGTTTGATTTGCGGCTGGCTTTGCGAGGAGATCTCAACGAGTCCCGTTGGGCTGGCGGCGTTGACGAATGCCCGGATGCTGTCGCCGTTCGCAAAGTCGATGCGGCCTTCGGCATTGGCGACATCGAGTGAGGTGGCGGTGAAGCGCGCTTCGGGAGAGAGTGTAATCTCGATGCGGCCCGCGGGGATCTTCGTAGGCGCCGGGCGGTTGTACGGAGCTTCGAGGAGTTTCTTCAACTCGTCGTGGTGGCCCGCGCGATGCAACTTCAGGACGTTTTGAAATGTGTACTCGGGCGAGTGGAACTCCGGGACGGCGCGCAGATCCCAGAGATCGGCGCGGTCCAGGGAGATTCGAACCGGCCGGCCATCGCCCCAGACGAGTGCGCCCATAATGCCGTTGCCGAGCGGAATGGCTTCGTCCCAGGTAGTAACGGGAGTGGTGAAGTGCAGGCCATGTTCCGGGCGTGGTTGCGCCAGGAGGGAGGTGGCGAAGCAGAGGCTAACCAGCAGCCTCGATCTTCCGAATGCTGAGCCAGAGTGAGCGTGGGACATGGAAGCAACCTTTGTAGTTATTGCCTTTGAGTGTGTGGGTGGGCTTGTTGTAGCGGTCGCAGTAGCCGAACCATTCACCGAACTCCGGGTCGG
>JAEUQD010001042.1 GCA_016789925.1 Bryobacterales bacterium
CGCCGACGAATACACCCGCTCCATGCAAAGAAAGGCGCTCGAAGACTCCTATGAGCTCCTGAGCGCCCGCGAAAAAGAAGTGCTGCAACTGCTGGCCGAAGGCAAATCCAACAAAGAGGTGGCGGCGCTTCTCAACCTTTCCACCTACACGGTTGAGTCGCACCGCACCCACATCATGCAGAAGCTTAGCCTACGTAACTTCGCCGAGCTTGTGCTTTATGCCGTTCGCAAGAAGATCATCAGCTAGAACTGAATCCGTCCCCGCAGCATGATCTGGCGCGCGCCGCCGCCGGCCGCGAACGACCGCGTTCCACTAATCACGCCCACGTTCGTGGCGTTGATGTTCGACGCCGGATTGCTGAAATTGGGATGGTTGGAAATGTTCTGAGCCGCCGCCATGAACGTGAACCGCAACCGTTCGGTGAGCGGGAACGTCTTGCCGAGCGTCAGGTTGTGCATGTGCAGGCCCGGCCCTTCGAGCACGTTCGCGCCCGAGTTGCCGAACCGGCCCGGCTGCGGCCGAGTAAATGCCGCTGCGTCGAACCAGCGATTCAACTGGCGGTCGCCCGCCGGCAGGTTGCCGTTGGCGATCCGGTCCGCGCGGCCAGCCGTCGTGTTCGTGCCCGACGGGTCCGCGCCGGAGAACGTCGGCGTAAAGAACTGGCCGGTCTCCATGAAGGCGATCCAGTAGAGCTGCCAGCCACCCACAATCTGCTCCACCACGCGATTGGCGCCGCTCATAAACTGCTGCCCCTTCCCGAACGGCAGCTTAAACACGGTGTTGATTACGAAGCGCTGCCGAACCGTGTTGGTGTCACGCTCGAAGAACAGCGGAGCATAGGGATTCTCGAGGTTCTGATAGTTCCAATAGTTGGAAGCCAGTGTCCAGTGCACGTCGAACGTGACCGCGCCCACCTTGCGCTGTCCCTGAACGGTGAACGCATTGAACTTCTGCTCGCCATTGTTGCGCGCGAAGCTGGCCCCCACAAACTGCGGGAAAGGACGGCGCGCCTGCGCAAATGGAGTGGTCGATGGCTGGGGCTTGTTCGTCTCGATGTTGTAGTTCATCCCGTAAGAGCGCATGCCCTGATAGGTCATCCGCAGGCCGACATCCTTGAATTGCCGCTCCACGGTCGCATTGAACTGATGCGTACGGCCGTTCTCGGTGTTGATCGGGTAGCCCGAAACCGATTGCGAGGCAATCGCCCCCGCTCCCGACGGGAACGGATTGGGCCACGGCAGGATGGTCCCGGTGTTGTTGAAGAAGGTCTCGTTCAACTGGTAGGGACCGGTCCCCTGGCCACGCGCGAACCGCCCGATCTGTTCAGTAAACATCGCGTAGCCGCCGCGGACCACCCAATTCTGGCCCCATGGCCGCCAGGCGATGCCGAATCGCGGCTGGAAGTTCTTCTCCGAAGGATTCGTCCGCACGGGTCCGTTGACGACGCGGATCGTATTCACCGGATACAGCGGACTGATCTGCGCACCCTGAGGAATCACCACGTTCCCGGTCTGGTTATCCCAGTTAAAGATCTTGCCGTCGGTGTAGCTGGGCGAACCGAACCGGTCCCACCGCAGCCCCCAGTCCAACGTGATGCGCGAATTCACCTTCCACGTGTCGTTGATGTATAGACCCAACTCGTTGTCGGTCTGGGTCCGGTTGGTGAGCGGATCCAACCGCCCCGAGGAAAACGGGTAGCCGAGAAAGAGGTCGGCCGCGGGGTGTCCGGACAACTGGCCCGTGAAGCTGAAGGTTCCAAAGGTACCCTCCGGCAGCGTGTTTACCAGGCTGCTTGACAGGCGCAGTTCGCCCCCCAGTTTCAGCGTGTGCGAGCCCTTCGACCATGTGGCAGAATCCGTAATCGTTTTCAAAATGTCGTTTTGCCCCGGGTTGCCGGCCGGGTTCACGCGCACTGGCAAGTATCCAGTGATGTTTACCGCCGGAAAGCCCATTCCCGTCAGCTTCTGAGGATTCACTCCCTGAAGGCCGAGATCGGCCACAGCGGCATCGCCGGTCAGCGGCGTGAAGCCGTCCACGGTTCCGCCGTCGATGAAAATTGGCTGATACCAGCCAAAGCGCACAGAATTCACAAACGTTGGCGAGAAGATGTGCGTATCTTCGATCATGTAGTTGCGCGAATCGCGGACACGCGTCCAATCCAGCCCTGGGTAGTTCCCCGCCAGCACGTAGAGCGGTTTGGACAGAAGGACCCGACCGTACAGAGTATTGTTCGCGTTGAACCGATAGTCGGCGCGGTACTCGTAGGTCTTGAACGTGAACAGGTCCGTGGGATACGGAAACAGGAATCCGTAGTTGTTGTTCAGTTGGCCCGGATTGCCCTGATTCGGCCCAGGAAGGTACTTTCCGTATAGCTTGGCGGTAACTGGATTCAACCGTGAAGCCGGAATCTGATTGCCGGCGAAGGGTGTATTGCCAGCCATCGGATCGCGAATCACCGTTCCCGGCAGCAGTTGCGAGAAATCGCCTCGACGCATCGCGTCGGTGGGTACCGTGCGCAGCAGGAAGTTCGATCCCGGCCATTCCTGTCCGCTCATCGCAAACAGGAAGAAGAGCTTGTCTTTGATCACCGGACCGGATATTTCGCCGTGATACGTGTGGAAGAGGTTCGACGGTTTGCGCGCATCGAAGAAGTTGCGCGCCGCCAAGGCGTTGTTCTGATGCCAGTAGGCCGCGGTTCCGTGCCACTCGTTGGTGCCGCCCTTCGTCGTCATGCTGATGTAGCCCGGCCGGGAAAATTCGGCGGAGTTGTTGCCGACCACGATGTTCACGTCTTCCATGAAGTGCACGTTCGCGTTCTGTAGCGCCGTGCCATCGCCGCCTACGCCATCGATGGCGGTTTGGGTCTGCGAGTTCTGAAGACCCGCCACCTGGATGCCGTACACGCCGCTGGTGGCTTGCACCAACGGAAGCGTCGCCATGACGATCTGCGGGTTGCGGCCGTCACCGATCCACGGTGCTTCTTCGAACCGCTGTTTGGTGAAACTACCCTGGATCTTCGCCGAGTCCGTTTCAATCACCGCCGCATTGGCCTGAACAGTCACTTCCGCGCCCACCGCGCCCAGCTCGAGGCCCGCGTCGATACGCCGGATCTGCGAAGTCTCCAGCACGATGTTGTCGGCCACAAAATTCTTGAAGCCCGACATGGCCACGGTCAAACGGTAGCTCCCGCGCTGCAAATCCGGAATTTCGAAGTCGCCGTCGTTGTTCGTCATGACGGTTCGCTCAACCGCCGTCTGAGTGTTGACTAGTTTGACTTCGGCGCCCACAACAGCGGCGCCGCTCGGATCGTTTACGTGACCACGGATGGTGGATGTTGTAAATTGCGCCAGCATGGCTGCTGGCAACGAAACCAAGAGAGCGAGTCTTAGCAAGTAACGCATGACCAAAAACCCTTTCCTTTTTTGTCGGATGACCTACGGCCTCATGGCCCCTCTGCAACGAAGCGGATTGTGCGATCATACTACGCTTGCCACCTCTTTGGACACAGAATTACAACCCTCTGGGCAACGCCTTGCTCTCCACGCTTGTGGCGGCTCTGCCGGTCACCTCGCTGTTCTATCTGTTGGCCGTCCGAAAGACGATCGCCTGGCGCGCCGCGGTCTACTCGTTCCTGCTCGCCGTCGTGCTGGCCTGGGCCGTTTTCGGGATGCCCGCCACGATGGTTGGCGCATCGGTGTTGCATGGGCTGGTCTATGCGGTGGTGCGTATTATCTGGACGTTGCTCGCAGCCGTATTCGTCTACGAGGTCACAGTAGCGTCGGGCCACTTCACCACCATCAAGGAATCCATCGGGAACATCACTGACGACCGCCGTCTTCAGGTCCTTCTCATCGCCTATGCTTTCGGCGCTGTGTTGGAAGGCGCGGGCGGTGGCGGCGCCCCGGTCGCTGTTTGCGGCGCGATGATGGTGGGGCTCGGCTTTCGACCCTTCGATGCCGCTGTCCTCTGCCTGATCGCGAATACCGCGCCGGTAGCCTTCGGCGGCATGGGCAATCCCGTGCGCACGCTGGTGGCCGTCACTGGTCTGCGCGAAGCCGACTTGTCCGCAACGATCGGCCGCATTCTTCCGTGGACCGCCATGGTCCTGCCATTCTGGCTCGTGCGCGCCCAGGTGACCACGCGCGAGATGTTCGCCGTCTGGCCGGGCCTGTTGGCCTGCGGAGTTGGCTTCGGCTCCATTCAGTTCTTCTGGTCCAACTATATGGATGCCTCCCTGGTCGACATCATCGGCGGAATGGGGACGCTGGTCTGGCTCGCCTTCTTCTTCAAGCTGTGGCAGCCGGCGCAGATCTGGCGTTATCCCGGTGAAG
The DNA here is from genome assembly GCA_016789925.1 of Bryobacterales bacterium. Taxonomy (GTDB): domain Bacteria; phylum Acidobacteriota; class Terriglobia; order Bryobacterales; family Bryobacteraceae; genus JADLDI01. The sequence goes on from JAEUQD010001042.1 coordinate 4,333, forward strand.
CGTCGGCGCAGCGCGGGCCTGAGTTGCGGGCCGGCCAGGTGCTGCATGCCTGGTCGCCCTTTCTCATCCTCGGCGTGCTGGTCGTGCTCTGGGGCATGCCTTCCCTGAAGCCTTACCTCGACGCCACATCTCTTCGGATGGACGTCCCGTTCCTCCATAACCTCGTGCAGCGGACACCTCCGGTCGTCGCCGAAGTTCATACGGAACCCGCCGTGTTTGACTTTGCCTGGCTAGCCGCCGTCGGTACGCCCACCTTCCTGGCCGGGATGATCGCGGGACCGCTCCTCGGACTCTCGTTGGGACGGACCCTGTCGATCTTCTTTCGCACGTGCTGGAAGATGCGCTTCTCCGTGGCGGCCATTCTGGCGATGCTGGGCCTGGGCTTCATCACGCGCTACTCCGGTATGGACGCCGTAATGGGCTTGGCTCTCGCCAATACCGGCTGGCTCTTTCCGCTCTTTGGAACCCTCATCGGATGGTTGGGCGTCGCGCTGACCGGTACCGACGCCGGTTCGAACGCTCTGTTCGGATCCTTGCAGGTGATCACCGCCAACAAGCTGGGCTTGAGCCCCGTTCTGATGGCCGCGGCCAACTCCGCCGGCGGCGTCATGGGCAAGATGATCGACGCGCAGTCCATCATCGTCGCCTGCGCCGCCACGGGTATTGAACATCGTGAAGGCGACCTCTTTCGCGCCGTCCTCAAACACTCCATCGCCTTGGCCGTCCTGGTTGGCCTAATCGTCATGCTCTACGCCTACGTCGTGCCCGGGTGGGTGGCGCAGAACCATTCTTTCCGCTAATTGTGGATTGGGCATGAAGGTTTTCGATGGCATCCCCGTCTGGGGCGACCCGGTGGACGAGGCCTCGCTCGCGCAGATCAAGCGCTGCGCGCGCACGGCCGACAAGGCGGCGCTCATGGCCGACCACCACAAGGGCTATGCCGTCCCCATCGGTGGCGTGGTCGCCTACGAAGACTCGATTTCGCCCTCGGGCGTCGGTTACGACATCGCTTGCGGCAACAAGGCCGTCCTCACCGATGCCGAAGCTCCCGATGTCCGCGCGCGCATCAGCACCATCATGGACGACATCTGGTCCAC
>JAEUQD010001047.1 GCA_016789925.1 Bryobacterales bacterium
TTCCATCTTGGCCGCATACTCGACCTCGGTGACGCGCCGGTTGAGCCCGTAGGCGGCACGCGTCGCTTCAATGTGTTTGGCGACGTAGGGCCGTTGCAGGGTGATCTCGTTGGGCCGGACGTACAACGCCGACACGGCCCAAGGCGCAACCACGTTCAAGACGTACACGGGAACAAGAAGAAAAACGGCACGCCACCGTCCAATCGCCACGCCGGCGGCGCCGATGAGACACGCCCCAACATACATCCAGAGAAGCGGCAGACGGACATTCTCATCCACATAGTCAACTCCCACCATGAAACTGTGGTCGGATAGGACGAGCGAATACCGGCTCAGATAAAACCGGACTGCCAGCGCAATCAGAATCAGCACCGCCGCGAAACGGAGAAACCGCGATTCGAGTCCGCCTTCCAGGCGAAGGTCGGTCAATTCAATGTCGCCACCGGTTCGCAGGGAAGGAAGTTGCGCCCGCAACTGCGCACCCCGCGCCGCCAGCCAGTACACTAACGCCGCCAGAATCGACAGTGTCAGCACGTACCCATACAGAGAACGGTAAAGCGGCAGCGAGAACAGGTAGAAGGCCAGCGGCTTCTGGAAAACCGGATCCTGCCAGGCCGTCGCCTCGCCCACCATGCCTTGACTGCCCAAATACCGGATCACGGTCCACGAATCGATGGTCATGGAACCAAGCATCAGCCCCACCACTAACGCCGCCAGCACCGAACCCTGGGCTAAACGCCGGGAATTACCGAGTCCGAAGCCGCCGAATTTCAAGCCCCTCGCCAGAGCGATCCACAGCAGCACCGCAGCCACGACCCCGGCCGCCGCTTCCGGCGCGACCCCGTAAAGCAGCAGATTGAACCATGTCTGAGTTTGTCCGACCTCCTTCCACCACTGGTACTCGATAAGGGCGGACAATGCCTGGCTGACCAGCAGCAGAAGCAGGGGAACAAGAAGAATCAGAAGGCTGCTCACGCCCCTATTGTATGTGGCGGCCTGAGCGGATGCCTAAGGCTGATCGTAGGCGCCCAGGTTGCGGACCCAGATATTGCGGTAGCGAACGGGGTCGCCATGGTCCTGTAGCGCGAGGGATTCCTTGGCCGCATGCGCCTCATACTGTTTAACGATGCGGTGCGCCATGGGTCCGATAAACTCCTGCCGGTGATGCAGAACAACGCCGTTCAGGAACACCGTGGCGTTGGCCTGTTTCACGACTTTGCCGTTTTCAAACCGCGGCGCTTCGAAGACGATGTCGTAGACCTGCCATTCCCCCGGCTTGCGCGCCGTGTTGAACAAGGGTGGCCACTGGCCGTAGATGGAACCCGCGCCACCATCCGCATAAGTCGGGTTGTCCCACGAGTCCAGGACCTGCACTTCATAGCGCTCCATGATCAGAACGCCGCTATTGCCGCGTAACTGGCTCCTGCCTTTCACCGTCGCCGGCGCGGCCCATTCGAGGTGAATCTGGCAGTCCCCAAACTTGTCCTTGCTCACCAGGTCGCCAGTTCCGCCAACGACTTCGAAATAGCCGTCGGCCACCTTCCAACGGGCTTCGGTAAAACCACCTCCGTCCCGGCTCTTGCGGCGGTTCTGCCATTTCGACAGGTCCCTCCCATCAAACAAGACAACGGCGTCGGCGGGCGGGTCGCCCACGCGCGCACCCGGCGCAACGTCGCGCGGACGCGGACGCTCGACATCATGGACCTTCCATTTTTGGTTCGGCAATTGGGGCGTATCGGAATACCCCAACTCGCCGCCACCGCTGGACTTCTTCTGTCCCTGCTTGGTTTGCGCGTAGACGATTCCCATACAGACGGCCGCGGCGGTAACGGCGGCCAGCAATCCTCGATTAGACATCCTGCGATTCAGAGTAACAAAACGGCGATGGCGTTCCTCACACCTGTGCCACAATGCCGGAATGGACTCCTCGTCCGTGTCTTTAGTTGCTCAGCAAGTAGCCACGCCATTGGGCGCGATGTGCCTGGTGCGGGCCGGAGATGTGGTGGTGGCTCTTTCGTTCGACGGCTACGGCCCGCATTTGCGCGCCTACCTCGATCGCTATTTCCCGGCGACCGAACCGGAGTTCAATGACGCGGGCTCCGAACCCGCGCGCCGGCTGGCAGCCTACTTCGAGGGTGACCTGGCCGCGATTGAAGCGATTGAGACGAGCCCGCACGGCACTCCATTTCAGCAGCAGGTTTGGGCGTTGCTGCGCACCATTCCAGCCGGAGACGTAACCACTTACTCGCAACTGGCGCAGCGTATGGGCAATCCCCTTTCCACGCGCGCGGTCGGGGCGGCCAACGGGCGCAACCCGATCGCGATTATTCACCCCTGCCACCGCGTGATCGGCGCATCGAATGCGCTGACCGGATACGCCGGAGGCCTCGACCGCAAGCGCTGGCTATTGGATCACGAACGGGCTCACTCGCTGTCGCCGAGTGGTCCGCTCTTTGCGTAGCGGTTCAAACGGATTGCGAGAAAGACGAGTGCGCCGGTAATCGCCACCCACACGTGCCAGTGTGAGAAGATCCCCTCTTCAATGGCGAACTGCGACGCGTAGGACATGTCCGCCGCGATCCGCCAGCAGGCGAGAATGAATGCCATCAGCGCCGCCGGCACCATCAGCCCCGAAGCGGCCAGCGCCAGTCGACGATTCTTGCCCCGGCGGCGTTCAATCCGTACGCCGCGGCGCAGACGGATTTTGAGAATCATGTCGTTGCGAAACAAGTGTACCAAAAAATGTTTCCAGCGGAGCCGTGCATGGCAGGTGGCTCAGTTCTTAAACTCTGCGAGTGTGATGTTCGCCGTGTTGTCGAGAACGGCGATGACAAATTGATCCGGCAGAATGGCGGGGCCGAAGGCGAACGTTAGCCGCTTGGAATGGAGGTGCTTTACCGCGAATGGCTCGCCAGCAGGCCGCTTAGTTTGTGGATCAAGGCGTTGTGCCCAGAAACAGGCGAAGCCGTCACGTTCGGAGCGGAAATAGAGGATGCGGCCGTCGGGCGACCACCACGGCCTACGATTGTTCCCCTTATCCGCAATTCGAATCCATGCGGCCTCGGGTGCGCCCTGCCGTTCGCGCAGTGGCGTAATAAATATCCGGCTTTCGTTCCCGGTTGGCGTGTGGAATGCAATCCACTTCATGTCCGGCGACACCTCGGCTCCGTGAATCGAGAGCGTTGGATGTGCCAACAGTACGTCATTCGTGGCCGTGGCGAGGTGGTACGTGAAGAACCGAATTGGCGAGCCCCCGTAATAAACGATTCTGGAACCATCCGGAAACCAGTTCCAGATGTTGGCTATCGATTTGTCGGCAGCAAGCTTTCTCGCGTCTCCGCCCACGGCTGGAATCAGGAAAAGCTCACGATTCGGGCCAGACACGTAGGTAATCTGAGAACCATCGGCGGATAGACGAGCCCGGCCGCCTCCCGATGCGACAGTGACGTCGGTTCCGGCGTCAAGGTCGCGAAGCCGGAAGGACGAGCCCTGCGGCTCGATTTGCGAGTACACGAACCGGCGGTGCAGCATCGCGCCTCCAATCATATCTTGAGTCCCCCCGCTGTGGGGCAGCGGTTCAAGTTCACCCGCCAAACGAGCTTCATTCCAGTCGATTCTCTGGCGCCAAAGATGAGATGCAGAGCTTCCTGTTGAGAAGACAAGGCGTAGATTGTCGCCCAAGCTTGCCAATCGAGCGGATCTGGCTCCGGCCGCGTACGCAATTTCCTGTGCGGAACCCGCGGCGCGGCCATCGCCACTGACGGGGACAGCGATGATTCGATCACGTGAGGCGATGTAAACACGATCACCGACCCAGTCTCCACCAGAGGCTTGAAATGGGCGAGGTTGGATAGTTCCGATGATGCCTGTTCGCAACGAAGGCCCACCGTTGACGGCAGTCGTCCAAAGGTCGTAGTCACCGGAAGCCAGCGCTGGAGCTCCGGTAAAGAGTACGCGCGAGCCGTCGGGTGCAAAGGCTGGGGCGGTGGCCCAGTGAACATCGGCTGCCAGGCGAACGGGCTGACCGCCGGTGACCGGAATGATGTTGATGACCGATTCCGATTGGGGATTGAAGTCAGTAGCGTACGCCACCGTCTTGCCATCTGGGGAGAACCGTGGAAAAAGGCCGCCGCGCACCAGCAGTCGCTCTTCGCCTCCATAGGCAGGCACGACGTAGAGTCCGCCGCCGTTGCGGTTGGAGTGGAACACGATGAGCCCTCCATCGGGAGAAAAGTCGGGCTGGTCATCATCGGCCTCATTGCGGGTCAACCGTATTGGTGGCGTACTCTCGGTGAGAGGCTGCAGCCAGATGTCGAGGTTGCTGTTACCACCACGGTTGGAGGCGTAGGCAACAAGTCTGCCGTCGCGGGAAATGGCAGGCGCAACGTTCAAACTCGAATCGGAGGTGAGGGGCCGCGATCTGATTTGTGGCGTGGCCGTCGGGCTCGGGGATCGTTTCAGAAGAGTGATTCCACCGAATGTGATAACCAAAGCGCCGACAACAGCGCCAGTAACAAACAGCAGGGGCTTTCGCGGCTTTCGGCCTGAGTCATTGACCAGCGGCACGGCAACACGGCCGCTTTCGGAGTCTTCCTTCAATTCTTCAAGCGCGTTGCCGACGTCACGCATGGTCTGGTACCGGCGGTTCGGGTCCTTGCGCAGGCAGCGGTTGATGATCTTATCTAACTCAGTGGGGACGCCGGTCGCGAGTTCGCCAGGAGGCGTATGCTGTTCCTTCAGGATGGCTGTCAGAGTGCCCATGCGGGAGTCGCGCTCAAAGGCGCGCTTGCCTGTGACCATCTCGTATAGGACGAGGCCGAAAGCGAAGATATCGGTGCGAGCGTCCACCTTCTTTCCTTCGATCTGCTCCGGCGCCATGTACGCAGTGGTGCCGAGGATCTGACCTTGTTCCGTCTCCGCGGCGCGAATGGTTCGGGTGGGCTGATCGGGATCGGGCGCGACCGCTTCCGTCAGCTTCGCGAGCCCGAAGTCCAGCACCTTTACCCGGCCATCGGCGGCGATCATCACGTTGGCCGGCTTCAGGTCGCGATGCACGATGCCCGCCGAATGCGCCGCCGCCAGCGCGTCCGCGATTTGGATGCCGTACTTCAGTACATCGCTCAACGCCATGCCGCGGTGTCCGATCAGCGCCGCCAGTGTCTGGCCCTTCACGTACTCCATCACGATGTAATCGACATCTTCCGCCGTCCCGATGTCGTGGATGGTGATGATGTTCGGATGGTTCAACGCAGACGCCGCTTTCGCCTCGACAATGAAGCGCCGCTTGCGCTCGGCATCGCGATGCCGGTCGGCGCGCAGGACTTTGATGCCGACAAACCGGTCGAGATGGAGGTCGCGAGCCTTATAAACGGTTCCCATGCCGCCTTCGCCGAGCTTCTCGGCGATCTGGTAATGGGCGAACGTGCGGCCGGTCATGAGGTGACTGACATTATAATCACATCGTCATAATCGCCTCTCTTGCGCAGTACGCGACCGTTGAGTGGAGGCTTGGGGGGCCGCTTGATCTTCACTTCTATGTCGCGCACCCGGTAAGCTGAGTCAAGAAACGGAGAACCGCCTTTGCAACCAATCGGCATCAGCCGCCGCGGCATGCTTGCTTTGCTCGCAACGGGAATGAGGGCCAGCCGCCCACCGCGGGTCCTGCTGCGCAACTGCTGGCAGAGCGTCAATATCGGAGACATCGGGCACGCTCCAGGGGCCATCACGCTGCTCGGCAAGTATTTCCCGGAAGCGGAGATCACCTTGTGGCCACGCCGGCTGGACCCGGCCCCCCGCGCCATGCTCACGCGTGGTTATCCGAAGCTGAAGATCGTCGAAGGGGTCTTGGGTCCGGATAACAAACCATCGACACCCGCGCTGCTCAAGGCGTGGGAAGAGACCGACCTTTATCTCAGCGGCTCCGGTTCCGGCTTCCCCGACAGCAGCCACGCGATTGCCTTCTACAAAGCGACCGGAAAACCGGTGGGCGTATTCGGCGTGAGTATGGACCCGATCTCCGGCATCGGCCGCGGCCGCGAACCCGAGGGAGGGACTTTGGAGGAACTGCGGGCGAAGGCGGCCAGGCTGCCGGCGACGCACCTGCCAGAGGACTTACGGCAACTGCTGGATCGTGCGGCCTTCTTCTTTTGCCGCGATAGCATCTCGCTGGCCTACCTGAAGGCGCAGGGGGTGAAGACGCCAGTCCTTGAGTTCGGTCCGGATGCGCAACTGGGAATGCACCTTCGCGACGACGCAAAGGGGTTCGCCTACCTCCGCGCCGCCGGCCTGAGAGAGAACCGGTTCATCTGTGTGATTCCGCGTCTGCGGTACACGCCCTACTATCGCGTGAACAACGTGCCGCGAGTTCCGGGAGACGACATCAAGGATGCGATCAACGCCCAAACCACGGAGCGGGATCACGCCAAGCTGCGCGACCTGATCGTTGCCTATGTCCGGAAGACACGCCACAAGGTCCTTGCGTGTGCGGAGATGACCTACCAGGTGGAAATGGCGAAAGAGGTGCTCGTTGACCCGTTGCCCGCGGACGTCAAGAAGAATGTCGTGTGGCGGGACCGCTTCTGGCTGCCCGATGAAGCTGCTTCGGTCTATGCGAAAGCTCTGGCCGTGATCAGCGTCGAGTGCCACTCGCCGCTGATCGCAATGCCGAACGGCACGCCGGCGTTTCATCTGCGGCAGCCCACCGATACGTGCAAGGGCCAGATGTACCGGGACATCGGCGCCAACGACTGGTTTTTCGAGGTGGACGAGACGAGGGGCGAGGAACTCTGGCAACGACTGGAGGCGATCGTCCGTGATCCGGGCGCGGCCCGGGCGAAGGTGAAGTCGATTATGGCGACCGTTCGGACGCGCCAGCAGCGGATGGTGGAGGCCGTGCGCGCCGCCTCCGGTGGTCAACGGCCGGCGGTACGATAGAGGCGGTATGAGACGGCGGGAGTTGATTGCGATGCCGGCGCTCGCTCTGGCGCGTCCGGGACGGTTGAAGCAGGGCGTGACGCGGGGGTGCTTCGGCAAGGGGATGAGTCTGGAGGAGATGGCGGGGCATGCGGCGCGTCTGGGTGTGACGGGCTTCGACCTGATTGGAGAGGACGGGTGGCCGGTGCTCAAGAAGCACGGGTTGGTGCCGACGATGGCTCCCGGGGCGGGGACCATCAAAGACGCCCTCAACCGGAAGGAGAACCACGCGCGGCTGGAAGAGGCGATGAGGAGCAATCTGCGCAAGGCGGCGGCCAATGGGGTTCCGAACGTGATCACGTTCTCCGGCAACCGCGCGGGGATGGGCGATGAAGAGGCAATCGAGAATTGCGTGGCCTTCCTGCGGCGGGTAAAGGCGGAAGCCGAGGACCGGCAGGTGACCATCTGCATGGAGTATCTGAACTCGAAGGTGAACCATGCCGACTACCAGTTCGACAACATGCGGTTTGGTGTCGAGGTGTGCAAGCGCACCGCCTCGCCTCGAGTGAAGATTCTCTACGACATCTATCACGCCCAGATTATGGAAGGCGATATTATCCGGACGATCCGGGACAACATCGGGTGGATCGGTCATTTCCACACGGCGGGCAATCCGGGGCGGCACGAGTTTGACGACACGCAGGAGATGAACTACCGGGGGATCGCGCGGGCGATCGCGGACTTGGGATTCACGGGGTGGGTGAGCCATGAGTACTCGCCGTTACGGAATCCTTTGGAGTCGCTCGAGGCGGCACTCAAAACCTGCGAGGTGTAACGCGGCTTGAAACGCTTGGGGTGGCCGTGGTGCAATAGGAAGGATACGGCATCGGGGAGACCCTAAGAGAGGAGCCACGCGGATTGGAAAAAGCAATCCTCGCCCTGGAGGACGGGACTGTCTTCGAGGGCAGGAGTTTTGGTGCGCGCGAAATCAAGAGCGGCGAAGTTGTTTTTAATACCTCGATTACGGGCTACCAGGAAATCTTCACAGACCCTTCCTACTGCGGGCAGATCGTAGTCCTTACCAACCCACAAATCGGCAACTACGGGGCCAATGACGCCGATTCGGAGTCGTCCCAACCCTTTATCGAAGGGCTGGTCGTGCGCGATTTCTCTCCGGTCACGTCAAACTGGCGTTCGGAAGAAGCGGCCAATGAGTTCTTGGGAAAGAGCGGTGTGCCGGTGATCTCCGGCATCGACACCCGGGCGCTCGTGCGGCGGTTGCGGAGCCGGGGCGTGATGCGGGGTGTGCTTTCGGGCGTGGGCGGCGATCCGCAGAAGCTGGTGGAACAGGCGCGGCGGATTCCGTCGATGGCTGGGCTGGATCTGGCCACGCAGGTATCAACGGCGAAGCCTTATGAATGGACCGAAGGTGTCACGGCGTGCTCACCGTCCGAGTTGGTGGATGAGGCGCAGCAGATGCGGCACCACGTGGTGGCGTTCGACTTCGGTATCAAGCGAAACATTCTGCGGCGGCTGGTGCAGAACGGATGCCGCGTGACGGTGGTTCCGGCGCTGACCTCGGCTGACGATGTGCTGGCGCTGAAGCCGGATGGGGTATTTCTTTCGAATGGTCCCGGGGATCCCGAACCGCTGGAGTTTCAGGCCGCGCAGGTGCGGAAGCTGATCGGAAAAGCGCCGCTCTTCGGAATCTGTCTGGGGCACCAGGTACTTGGACTGGCGTTGGGGGCCAAGACGTACAAGCTGAAGTTCGGGCACCGCGGCGGGAACCATCCGGTCTTGAACTACCGGTCGAACAAGGTGGAAATCACCGCGCAGAACCACGGATTCGCGGTGGATCCGGACTCGCTCCCGGCCAGTGACGTGGAACTGACGCACATCAATTTGAACGATCAGACTTTAGAAGGGTTCCGGCACCGCAACGAGCCCGTATTCTGCGTGCAGTATCATCCCGAGGCCGCACCTGGCCCACACGACTCGCGCTACCTCTTTGACGAGTTCTCGCAACTCATACAGGATTTTCAAAAGCAATAACCGACAATGCCCAAGCGCACCGATCTGAAACGGATCCTGATCGTGGGTTCGGGGCCGATTGTGATCGGCCAGGCCTGCGAGTTTGATTATTCCGGCACGCAAGCGTGTAAGGCGCTGCGAGCCGATGGCTATGAAGTAATACTGATCAACTCGAATCCGGCGACGATCATGACCGACCCGGAACTCGCGAACCGGACCTATGTGGAACCGCTCACGATTGAATACGCGGAAGAAGTGATCAAGCGGGAGCGTCCGGACGCATTGCTGTCGACAGTGGGCGGACAGACAGGCTTAAACCTGTCTGTGGCGCTGGCCGAGGCGGGGATTCTGGACAAGTACGGCGTCGAGTTGCTGGGCGCGAAACTGGACGCGATCAAGAAGGGCGAAGACCGCCTGCTGTTCAAGGACGCAATGCGGGAGATCGGTCTGGAGACGCCGCGGTCGCTCCTCGTGAACAACGTCGAGGCAGGACTGGATTTCGCGGCGAAGATCGGCTATCCGATCGTGTTGCGGCCGAGCTTCACACTGGGTGGGAGCGGCGGCGGAATCGCCTACAACCGGGAAGAACTCGCCGAGACCTTGGATCGCGGGCTCGATCTGTCACCGGTGCACGAAGTCCTGATCGAAGAGAGCGTGCTGGGGTGGAAGGAGTTCGAGCTGGAGGTGATGCGGGACTTGGCCGATAACTGCATCATCATTTGTTCGATTGAAAATTTCGACCCCATGGGCGTGCACACGGGCGACTCCATCACGGTGGCTCCGGCTCAGACGCTCACCGACCGCGAGTACCAGATGATGCGCGACGGCGCGATTGCGTGTTTGCGCAAGATCGGGGTGGACACTGGCGGGTCGAACGTGCAGTTTGCGATCAACCCGAAAGACGGGCGGATGGTGATCATCGAAATGAACCCGCGGGTTTCGCGATCGTCGGCGCTGGCGTCCAAGGCGACAGGGTTCCCGATTGCGAAGATCGCCGCGAAGCTGGCCGTGGGCTACCGGCTGGATGAGATCAAGAACGACATTACGCGAAAGACGCCGGCTTGCTTTGAGCCGACCCTGGACTATGTCGTCGTGAAGATTCCGCGCTGGCAGTTTGAGAAGTTTCCGGGGGCGGAACCGGTGTTGGGAACGCAGATGAAGTCGGTAGGCGAGGTGATGGCGATTGGCCGGACCTTCCAGCAGTCGCTGTCCAAGGCCATCCGAAGTTTGGAGACAGGCAAGTCCTCGTCGGCGGAAGTCTATGACGAGAAGCTGATCGCCAACCGGCTCATCACTCCGAATCCGGACCGGCTGGGGTATGTCCGGTTTGCATTTGCCCAGGGATACACGGTGGAGCAGGTGCAGGAACTAACTTCGATGGACCCGTGGTTTCTCCGCCAGGTTCGGGACCTCGTGCAGCATGAAGCTAGCCTGGCGGCGCAGGACCCCGGTACGGTGACGGCGGAATTGATGCGGGATGCCAAGCGGGCGGGGATTTCCGATAACGCGCTGGCGCGCGCGTGGAAGATGACACCGGAGGCCGTTCGCGAGAAGCGCAAGGCGCTCGGCGTGCGCACCGTATTCAATCGCGTGGACACGTGCGCGGCGGAGTTTGAGAGCTTTACTCCCTACTTGTATTCCAGCTATGAGGGCGAATGCGAGGCCGAGCCGGTTGAGCGGAAGAAGGTGATGATTCTGGGGGCCGGTCCGAACCGGATCGGGCAGGGAATCGAATTTGACTATGCCTGTTGCCACGCGTCCTTCGCGTTGCAGGACTTCGGGGTGGAGTCGATCATGGTGAACTGCAACCCGGAGACGGTGTCGACCGACTACGACACGAGCGACCGGTTGTACTTTGAGCCCTTGACGCTGGAAGAAGTGCTGAACATCGTCGATACGGAAAAGCCGGACGGTGTGATCGTCCAGTTTGGCGGGCAGACGCCGTTGAATCTCGCGCTACCGCTGAAAGCGGCGGGAGTGCCGATTATCGGGACTGACCCGGAGTCGATTGACCTCGCGGAAGACCGGAAGCTTTTCGGAAAGCTGCTGGACGATTTGAAGATTCCGTCGCCACCCAACGGGACGGCGACTAGCATGGAGGAAGCGGTGGCGGTCGCGCAGGGGTTGGGGTTCCCGGTACTCGTGCGGCCGAGCTATGTACTGGGTGGGCGGGCGATGGTGATCGCCTATGACGAGCAGACCGTGGAGCGCTATATGCGCGAGGCCGTCGTGTTTTCCCAGAAGCGTCCAGTGTTGATCGACCGCTTTTTGGAAGATGCCACCGAAGTGGATGTCGACGCCCTGTCGGACGGGACCAGCGTCTTGATCGCGGGAATCATGGAGCACATCGAAGAGGCGGGCGTGCATTCCGGAGATAGTTCCTGTGTGTTGCCGCCGTTTTCGATCGGCGAAAGCGTGCTGGCGACAATTCGGGATTACACCGAACGGTTGGCGCTGGCGCTCAATGTCGTAGGGCTGATGAACGTTCAATACGCGATTAAGGACGGGACGGTGTACGTGTTGGAGGTGAATCCGCGGGCGTCGCGGACAGTGCCTTTTGTGGCGAAGGCGACAGGCGTGCCGTTGCCCAAGATCGCGGTGGGTTTGATGATCGGCAAGAAACTGGCGGAGTTCGCGCACTTGACGGGGGGACGGACGAACGGGGTGTTGCCCGTGCCGCAATCGTTTGTGAAATCGCCCGTATTTCCGTTCAATAAGTTTCCCGGAGTGGACCCGGTGCTCGGGCCGGAGATGCGGTCGACGGGCGAGGTGATGGGAGTTGGAAAGAACTTCGGCGAAGCGTTTGCGAAGGCCCAGCTCAGTGCGGGCACGCCGCTGCCCGCCGCGGGGACTGTGTTTATCAGCGTGAACGACAAGGATAAAGCCGAGGCAGTGGAATTGGGCAAAAGGTTTGCCGAGTTCGGATTCAGCCTGGTAGCGACGCGCGGGACTGCTGCGGCGCTGACCAGAGCGGGACTGAAATGCAAGACCGTGTTCAAAGTCAATGAAGGGCGGCCGAACGCAGTCGACCTGCTCAAAGCGGGGTCACTGCAACTGGTCATCTACACGGCGGCGGGGGCCCATTCCTTCAGCGACGAGAAAGCGATCCGGCGAAGCACGGTATTCTACCGCGTGCCCTGCATCACGACGCTGAGCGCGGCGAAGGCAGCGGTGGAAGCGATCGCTTCGAGGCAACGCGACCCGCTCCGGGTATGGAGCCTGCAGGAAATCCACGGTTTGAACTGATCGGTTCCCGCCGGGGGCGGCCGGATCATTGCAAACAGCATGCAAATTATTGTTCAATTGAAGCTTGGATTTCTTAGTGCAATCCGCGCATTTCTTTATTGAATTTTGGTTGTCCGTCTCCGGACTGTCTCGGCGGCGCTGTCTTATTCAAGGAGTGTCTTGACGAGGGTACCGCGGCCAGAGGATCGGAATGATGGCGGTGACCCGCTACAAGTCGCTCGCTCTTCGCAGTTTCAGGCATTGCCGTTACCTGCGGCGGTGGTGGACGAGAAGGGAAGAGTCGTGGTGGCGACGGAGGCATGGGGGCAGCTTCAACTTGGGGAAGATCCCGAACTGCAAGCAGGGTTGTGGCGTGTCCTGACCGGCGAGACAAGCCTCTTTGAACGGCGCCTGTCGGTGGGCAGCGGAGAGGAAAGACGTTGTTACCGGTGTGTCATTACGCCGGCCGCGGATGGGCACAGGGCGGGCGCTGTGATCCTGCATCTGGACATCACGCAAGAGATGCGGCTAATGGAGGCGATGCGGCTTCAGGCGGCGGCGTTGCAGTCGGCCGGGAGCGCGGTCTTCATCACGGATGGCGAAGGCAGGATCAAATGGGTGAACAGCGAATTCGAACGGTTGACGGGCTATTCGCCGGGCGAGGTGCTTGGCAGGACGCCGGACTCAGTTCGGCTCCTGTGCGCAGACAGCCGGTTTGAGACGATTCTGAACTGGACACGGGAGCAGGGGAAGCGCTGGACGGGCGAGGTCACGGGGTGGAGCAAAGAAGGGCACCCGTTCACGCTGCAACAGACAGTGAGCCCGATTGTGAGCCCATCGGTGGATTCGGACCGCTTTGTTGTGAGCCACCAGGACATCTCGCGGCACAAGCAGGCGCAGGATCGCATGCTCTACATGGCCGAGCACGACGAGTTGACGGGACTCTGGAACCGGAAAACGTTTTGCGACCGGGTGACGGAGGCGATTGAACGGCACCGGCGGCGCGGCGGGAAGATGGCCGTGCTCTTTCTCGATTTGGACCGCTTCAAAGATACCAACGACACTTTGGGACACCTTGTGGGCGACCAGATGTTGCTCGAGATCGGGCGCCGATTGAAGGAAAGCCTGCGGGAAGTGGATGTTCTGGCGAGGTTCGGCGGGGACGAATTTGTAGCGCTGGTGGAAGATGTGGAAGGGCGCGAGAGCACCGCGGAAATCGTGGGGCAGATTCTACAAGGTTTTGCGCGGCCGATTGAATTGGGGGGGAGGATGCTGTTTGTGACCGCCAGCATCGGCGTCACGATGTTTCCCGAGGATGGAGAGACGGCCGAGGAACTGTTGCGCAATTCCGATCTGGCGATGTATCGAGCCAAGGCCGAGGGGCGGCGGGCTTATTGTTTCTACGACCATAAGCTGGAAGCGGAAATCAACCAGCGGGTAAATGTCGAACGCGAACTAAACCGGTCAGTAGGGACCAGCGACCTGTGGGTCGTCTTCCAGCCGCAATGGAACCTGAAGTCGAAGGAACTGAGCGGAGGCGAATGCCTCCTGCGGTGGGAGGGCGCCGGCCGGCATGGAATCTCGATGGGGCGTGTGGTGTCGATCGCCGAGGAATGCGGGATGATTCTGCCGATCGGGCGGTGGGTGATCAAGGAGACGGTGGCTCATCTGGCGCGGTGGCAGCGGATGGGGTACGCGCCCCGGCTGTCGGTGAACCTGTCAGCAGTGCAGTTTCACCATCAGGATGTGTTCGGGATCATCTCGGAAGCGCTGGAGTCCTATGGCGTTCCCGCGTCGTCGCTAAAGGCGGAGATCACCGAGAGCGTGTTGTTGCAGCGCTCAGCGCGGGTAAAGGAGACGCTGGAGGCGCTGCACCAGGAGGGGATCGGGCTGATTCTGGACGATTTCGGAACAGGCTACTCTTCGTTGACTTACTTACAGCAGTTTCCAATTGAAACGGTGAAAATCGACGCGTCGTTCCTGCGGGGGATTGGACGGCAGAAGAACGACGAAGCAATTGTGACGGGCATTATCAGGATGGCGCATTCGCTGGGGCAGACGGTGGTGGCCGAAGGAGTGGAGACGGAGGAGCAGCTCGAGTTTCTGAAGAACTGCGGATGCGATTGCGGGCAAGGCTATCTCTACTCTCGCCCTCTTTCCTCGGATGAGTTTGAACTGTTCCTGCGGTCGAGGACACCGCCGGACATTCTGACGGCGAGCACGTCGGCGGGCGGGCAGGACTGAGCTATGACTTTTTCCTGGTAACGGCTTTCTTCGCGGCCGGCCGGGGCGCGGGGGCCTCCGTTTTGGCGGGACCCATTTCCCAACGTTCGCCAAAGAAGCCGGCGGCGGCAATGCGGCCGGGCCAGCGGGAGTCAGGCGGGACTGCCGTGTCGACGATCGCCCAGTCGGGCAGTTTGGGAACCTGCCGGGCATTATTGAGATAGTCGTATTCGCGGAACGTAAATCCGCTGTTGAGGACCACGTAGCGCTTGGGGTTCAGCGGATTCGGGTAGATCATGATGAGGGCGTGAGAGGCGGCGGGATATTTAGCTTCACCGGCGAGCAATTCCGGTCCAGCCCAACCGATGGGGAGGCGCGGGGCCAACCGGGCGAGGACTTTGTTACTGGCAGGATCGCCCCAAAGAATGAGGTTGGACTGCTGCATATCGTCCTCAGTGATTTCGACGTCCTTGCGGACGATCGGCTCGCCGCGGAAGTGGCGTCGCCATTCGGTGATGGCTCGGTTCATCTCGGCGGCGGCCCAGGCGCCGACTTTGGGATTAGCGGGTTGACCGGTGGGGGTTACCATGATGAAGCGGTCCATGAAGGCATCGTCGATGGGGCCTTGCAGGCCGTGGCGTTTGCGGACTTCGAGGGCGCGTGTCGACGGAGCGAGGACATCCCAGGCCGTGCCGCGCTTGGAGAAGGAGACATACCAGGAGCGGTCAGAAGCAGGACCGGGGACCGCGAGCGTGGTTCCGTCGATGGTGACGGATGCTTTCTGAGTGATGTCGAGGGGGCAGCCACCGGGTCCAAAGTCCAGTGTGAACGCGGTAATGCCCGATGTCTTGACAGCGACTTTGGAGTCGGAGACGATGGCGGCGTCGATGCGACTGGGTTCCCAATGCTGTTCAAGGGCGTCGACGCGAACCCATTTCATGCGGGGATAGCGGAGGGTGTAGGTGATAAAGCGGACGCGCGCGGGATAGGGGTCGCGGCCGCGGGCGACGATGGCGTCGATGTCGCGGTCGATTTGGGCGCGGGAGTCGGGGTGATAGCGGTGGGCGGTATCGGGTCCGATGATGTGCCTGAGGGTGATACCTTCGCGGGTGAGTTCGCGTTCCATCACCTGAGCGGCCTGAATCTGGATATCCTTTTCGCCGCTGTAGGCGACTACTGGGACATTGGAGAAATTGAGGGCAGACGAAGTGGCGTCGTAAAGCCGCCACAGCTTCTGTTCCCACAGGGTGGGTTGGACGGTTTCGTTCTGGAAGACTTTGAGGAACTCCGCGGTTTCTGAAAAGCCCGCGCCGGGAGCGACGGCGGCCCATTCGCCAGCGTGGTGCGCGCCGATATGCCAGGCAGCCGCGCCACCCATGGAGAAGCCGCGGACACTGATACGGTTGGGATCGATCTTGTACTGGTCTTTGACGGTATCGAGCGCTTCGAAGAGGTCGACTTCGCCGGCGAACTTGTTGGCATTGCAGTAGCGGCCGTAGAGGTGGAGGACGAGGGTGTCGCGGGGAGTGAACTGGCCGGGGTTGTTCATGCGGTCGTGGAGGAAGTTGAGTTCCGTGAGCGTCTCCGAGCGGCCGTGAAACCACGCGTCGAGCCGCCAGAGATGCGCGCCGCCGGGCGACCAACTGGAGGGCACCACCAAGCCGTAGGGTTGGACGGAGTCGTCGATTTTGGAGAAGTAGCCGCGGACGACGAGACCGGACTGTACGGCCCAGGGGACGCGGCCGGCCGCGAGGTATTCGGCGCGTTCCTGGCCCATGCGAAGCAAATCCTTGGCACGGGTGATTTCTTCTGGTTTGAGGAATTCGTTGTAATCGAGGGCGTAGCGGACTGCGGCGTGGAAGATGGCGACGTCGGCGACAAGCGGCGAACGCAGGCCATGTTGCTTTTTGAGGTTCTCAATATCAGCGCCGAGGCGGCGGATGCCGCTCTGGAGAATTTGCCGGTCCGCTTCGGCGACGGTGACTCCTGGCGGGGGTACCGGGCGCTCGGCCCCGAAGGTCAGGGTGAGAAAGAGAATCCCAAGGACAGCACGAATAATCATGGTGAAATGGTTACAGTATCACGCCGAAATGGGAGGGTGCTCACTGTGCGCTACTGTCTACTTCTGGTGTCTCTTGGCCTGGCATTCTCGCAGGAAATCCGGCTGACACGAGTGGCGCCGGGGATTCAACAACCGACCGACATTCAGAACGCGGGTGACGGGTCGAACCGGTTGTTCCTGGTCGAGCAGCGCGGGGTGATCCGGGTGCTGACCGGCGGCGTCGTCGCCGAACAGCCTTTTCTGGATTTGCGGGGAAGAACGCAGGCGAACGGAGAGTGCGGGCTGCTGGGCCTGGCGTTTCCTCCGGGGTTCGCAGAGAAGCGATATTTCTACGTTAATTACACGGATGTGCGGTGCCAGACCACCATTGTGGCGCGATACCGGGTGTCGGCGGGCTCCAACAACGAGGCCGATGCGGGCAGTGAAGAGGTGATCCTCACGCAGCGGCAGCCCTACGCCAATCACAATGCCGGCCAGCTGGCGTTTGGACCGGATGGGTATCTGTACCTGGCCTTCGGGGATGGCGGGTCGGCACGTGACCCGCAAGGCAACGGGCAGAACCGGATGACTTGGCTCGGCAAGATGCTGCGGATCGATACGGAGTCGGAGCCCGGCCGTTACCGCGTCCCTTCCAGCAATCCCTTTGTGGGGGATGCCCGGTATCTGCCGGAGATCTGGGCGCTGGGGTTGCGCAACCCATGGCGGTATTCGTTCGACCGTGAGACCGGAGACTTGTGGATCGGCGACGTCGGTCAGGGCCGTGCGGAAGAAATCGATTTTCAACCAAGCAGTTCGCGTGGCGGCGAGAACTACGGGTGGTTGCCGATGGAGGGGTTCCGCTGTTTGTTGCAGGCGTGCGACCCGAATGACTTTACGGCTCCGGTGCACGAGTACGATACGCGGAACGCGGGGGATGTGTCGGTCACCGGGGGCTACGTGTACCGGGGCCGGCGCTGGCCTTCGCTGCGCGGCACCTATGTCTACGGAGACTATGGCAGCGGCCGCATCTGGGGCTTGCAGCGCCAGGGGAGTGGTTATGCGAACCGGTTGCTGCTGGAAAGCCGCATGGGTGTCTCGACGTTCGGGCAGGATGAGCAGGGCGAGTTGTACGTGGGCGACCATCGCGGGAGTGGGATTTACCGGATTGACGCGGGCGATGCCGGGCCGCGGCTGGCGGCGGGCGGAGTGGGGAACGCGGCGAGTTTTGCGGCAGGCTTAGTGGCAGGGTCGCTGGGGACGGCATTCGGGTCGGGCTTACGGGATGAGGTGGGTGTGACGGCCGCGCAAGGTGTGCCGCTGCCCGTTGTGCTGGGCGGCGTGCGGTTGTCGATCAATGGCCGGGACGTGCCGTTATATGCCGTGGCACGCGGCAACGGGACGGAGCAGGTGAATTTTCAGATGCCGTGGGACCTGACGGGGGCGTCGGCAAGAGTGGTAGTGTCGCGCGATGGCGTGGCGAGCCAGGCGCTGGATGTGCCGGTGCTGGCGGCGCAGCCGGGTGTTTTCACGGCGGACGGTACGGCAGTGGTGGTGCGGAACCGGGACTATTCGCTGGCTACGGGAGTGCGCAGCGGCGAGCCGGTGTTCTTCTATGCGACGGGATTGGGTGAGGTGGAGAACACGCCGGCGACCGGGGCGGCGAGTGCTGTCGCGCCCTTGGCACGCGTGCGACAGACGGTGGCAGTGACGATTGATGGTGTGCCGTGTGAGGTCCTGTTTGCGGGGCTCGCGCCGGGTTTGATTGGGGTGTACCAGGTGAACATCGTGGTGCCGGGCGGGTTGACCGCGGGCCGAAAGGATTTGGTGGTGACGGTGGGCGGGCAGCGGAGTGTGGCAGTGCGGGTTGTGGTGGAGTGAGTTCCAAACGCCCACGTCCGATTGAGTTACCCTGAGGGAGAGGTCCATGACTCTGCCGATAGCAGCTACGAAGCGACAGCAAATCAATGCGGCCGTGTCTGAAGTGGTCAAGGAAATGTACCCTGCTGTGCAGCATATCCGGTATGACATCGGGCAGGATTGGGGTGGGCAGTGGGCGATTTTTTTCCGTGTGTTGCTCT
Source organism: Bryobacterales bacterium (assembly GCA_016789925.1). Classification (GTDB taxonomy): domain Bacteria; phylum Acidobacteriota; class Terriglobia; order Bryobacterales; family Bryobacteraceae; genus JADLDI01. The sequence continues at coordinate 18,511 of JAEUQD010001047.1, forward strand.
CGGACGAGGCTAGCGCGGAAGGGACTTTGAGAGATGTTGCGCCTCAGGTGGTGCGGCGGATGTCGGACGAGCTAGATCTGCCCAATCTTGGACTGTTTCCGTATTTCGACTTCCGCAGCCAAGCGGAACAAAGGGAGATACCCGAACCCGCTTGGGCATAAGCTGATGGCGTTTGCCGATGACCTCTTGGAACAAGCGTATCTTCTCGCCAATCTTCCGGGCGAAAAGCAAGCCAGTTTTCGACGCGCCGTTTCGACGGCATACTACGCGCTCTTCCACCTGTTGATTGACGAGGCCGTAGGCAATTGGAACGTCGAACGGCAGCGCGGAACTCTTGCCCGCACCTTTGATCACGCGAAGATGAAAAAGGTCTGTGACGATCACGTCAAGCAGTTCTACAGCGCTGGCAGGCCGCCCGAGGGTGAGCGACTCAAGAATGTGGCCCACACCTTCGCAATTCTACAGGAGAAGCGATTGATCGCTGACTACGACAACTCGTATCAGTGGACTCGAACAAACGCAGTTGGCCAGATCGATCTCGCCAGTGCGGCGTTTGACGACTGGAGGGCGATTCGAGCAACGGACGAAGCCCAGGACCTCCTGCTCACAATGTTTCTGCCGAAGCCGCCGAGAGCGTAGGGAAGGGTCCCTGTGCTAGAGTGAGCGGCGTTATGGGGATGAATCGCCGGACTTTTCTTTCTTCCTTGGCGACCGCGCCGATGCTTGGGGCTCAGCAGCGGCGGCCGAATGTTTTGTTTCTGGCGGTGGACGATTTGAATGATTGGGTAGGGTGTCTGGGTGGACATCCCCAGGCGCGGACGCCGAACCTCGACCGGCTGGCTTCGCGGGGGGTGCTTTTCACCAACGCTCACTGCAACGCGCCGCTGTGCAACCCGTCGAGGGCGTCGTTAATGACGGGGATCCGGCCGTCGACTTCGGGGATCTACGACAATAACCAGCCGATGCGCAAGTCGCCGGTGTTGCGCGATGCGGTGACGCTGGGCCAGCATTTTCGGGCGGGCGGGTATTCCGTATCGGGGGCGGGCAAGATCTTCCACGGCGGCTATCCGGACCCGCAGAGTTGGGACACTTACTTCCCGTCGCAGACAAAGAACAAGCCGGACGACCCGGTGCCGCCGGGATTGCCTTTGAATGGAATTCCGAAGACAGCGCATTTTGACTGGGGTCCGGTGAATGTTCCGGACGAGAAGATGGGCGATGCGCAGGTGGTGGATTGGACCATCGAGCAACTGAACAGGAAGCACACGCAGCCGTTCTTCCTGGCCTGCGGACTGTTCCGGCCCCACCTGCCTTGGTATGTTCCACCAAAATACTTCGACCTGTTTCCGCTGAACTCGATTGTGCTGCCCCGGGTGAAGGACGACGATCTGGACGACGTTCCCCCAGTCGGTGTGAAGTTCGCGAAACCGAACGGCGACCATCGCAAGGTGATCGAACACAAGCAATGGCGGCAAGCGGTGCAGGGGTACCTGGCGTCGATTGCATTCATGGACGCGATGCTGGGGCGGGTGCTGGATGCGTTCGATAGAAGCAGTCACGCGCAAAATACGGCGGTGGTGCTGTGGAGCGACCATGGGTGGCACCTGGGCGAGAAACTACACTGGCGGAAGTTTTCGTTGTGGGAAGAGGCGACGCGCAACGTGCTGACGATATCGGCGCCAGGAGTGACAAAGGCGAACCAGCGCTGCGGGCGGCCGGTGACGCTGCTGGATCTCTACCCGACGTTAAGTGAGCTATGCGGCTTGCAGCCGAACCCACGGGTAGAAGGGCATAGCCTGATGCCGCTGCTGAAGAATCCCCAAGCAGCGTGGGACCGGCCGGCGGTGACGACGTATCTCAAGGACAACCACTCGGTGCGGTCCGAACGGTGGCGCTACATCCGCTACAGCGATGGGAAAGAGGAACTGTACGATCACCGGGAAGACCCACAGGAGTGGCGCAACCTGGCTGAGCAACCGGCTTACGGTTTCCTGAAGCGGGACCTGGCGCGCTGGGTGCCGCAAGTGAATGCGCCGGAATCGGTGCACGAGCGCGGGCAGGGCGAGGACGCTTAAGCCAGAGCGCGCTGAAACAGCGAAATCCCAGCGATGCCGGCGGCTCCGGCGTCGACGCAGAGGGGCGCGTTCTTTGCGTTGATGCCGCCGAGCGCCAGAACGGGGATTCGGACAGAGGCAGCGGCGCGGCGCAGTTCCTCGATGCCCTTGGGTGCAGCGATTTCCTTGGAGAGGCTGGCGAAGATCGGGCCGAACACGGCGAAGTCCGCGCCTTCCTGTTCGGCCGCGCGCAGTTCATTGATTTCGTGGCACGAGACGCCGATCACAAACCCTGGAGGCGCGATGGGGCGGAGTTTGGATGGGGGCATGGAATCGCCGGGCAGGTGAACGCCATCGGCTCCGGCGGCGATAGCGACGTCGGCGCGGGAATTGACCAGGATGCGCGCGGCGTGCGGGTTGGGCAACAACACGATGCGGCGTACGAGTTCGTAGAGCGCACGCGCCTCGAGATCTTTCTCGCGGATCTGGATCATTTCGATGCCGCGCTCCAGGTGGTGGGTGACGATGCGGACAAGGGCGTCGACACCGCCGGCGCTCTGGCGGTCAGTGATGTAGTAGCGGATCACAGCGGCTGATAGTAGCTTTCGCCAGCACAGGCGCGGCACAGTATACGGCCATCCACCTGGACTTCGCGGCTGAAGTTGATGCCTTCGCCGCACTGGGCGCATTGCACGCGCGGCGCCTTGTAGCCGGGCAGATCTTCGGGACCGATCCGCACGCGTACCCAGGCGTGGGAGAAGAGGTCCGAGTCGGGTAGTTGGCGGTAAGCCATCATCTGCTGCTCGTTCTTGTTGGCGACAGTCGGAAACAGATCTTTTGCTTTTTGTTTGGAAGATTCGAGCGCGACCACGCGGACGGCGCGATCGGCCTGAAGATCGCAGAAGGTGGCGGCCACCTTGCCGAAATCGCGGAACTTGAGGGCGCGTTTGCCCATGCGGCACCCGGTGACGACCGTGATGGCGTCGGTGGCGCAGCGGTCGATTTCGACGAAGGTCACCAGTCGCTTACGGTGTGTGCCGAGGGGATCGTCCAGTTGCAGCAGGTCCAACCCGTAAAGGGCGAGGCGGAGGCCAAGAATCTGGCCGGCGCAGATGTGGCCATGGGCCTGCTCAGCGAGGAATACGTAATCGTCGAAAGATTTCAGCGCCATTTTAGAGAATCCGCAAATAGGGAGAGGGGAATTGTACGACCCACTCCTTATTATGCTTGTAGCGTTCGTAGTCGGCGCGTGGAATGACGACGGTGATGCCGTCGTTGAATTCGAGGCGGGCGGACTCAGGGCGTTCGCCAGCGCGCTGAAGTATGACCGGGACCTGGTTGGGACCAACGCGGCCGTCGCGAGGGAGCGCCGTGAGGTATTCAGGACGAACGATGAGCGTAACACGGTCACCGCGGAGGCGGCCGGGGAAGTAAGGGCCCTCAAGGTCCCATTCCTGGAAGCGGAGGATGCTGGTGTTCCGGCCGGGGTCGAGCGCCTTGATTTCGACGGGGAGGACGTTGTACATGCCGAGCAGGCGGGCGACATCGAGATTGGCGGGCTGGTCGACCACCTTGCGCGGGGGGCCATGCTGGACGACCTGGCCGTCGCGGAAGACGAGCATCTCGTCGCCGAGTTCGAAGCATTCGTCGAGGTCGTGAGTGACGAGGAGCACGGGCGTGGCGAATTCGCTGCGCACCTGGCGGAGGACCGAATAGAACTCGAGGCGGAGCGGAATATCGAGGCCGCGGGC
>JAEUQD010000063.1 GCA_016789925.1 Bryobacterales bacterium
TCAAGAACTCATCCACCTGCAGTTCATCCACGAGCTGGTTCAACTTGTCCGGATCGATACCGGACCGGAGGGCCAGCGAGTGAGGCCTCACCTGAAAGGGGGGCAACCGGGGAGGCCGAGGAACGGTCAAGCCACGGCGCAAAGCCTCATTGACCACCTCCTTTAAAGAAGAGGACGTTTCGGCCATGCGCTCTTTGAGTTTGGCTGCCACATCCGGATCAAGAGTCAAAGTGGTGCGCACAACAACATCACATTACATCGAATCCGTGATGTCAAGACATCAATGTAACGCTTCGGCTCTTCGCGGCCGGTTCATGACTGATTTGGCGTTCAAATAAACTAAACACATCTTTTTCTCTTGACACCTGATAATCGGTCATGATACTCTCCCAAACAGAGAGGACTAGTGTGTCTTGCCTCCGCAAAGGGGCGAGACACCCTGGTCCTCTTTCATTTTTCTGGAAAGGATTTTGACAATGCCGAATCAATCTGGACCGAACACGCCGGAAGGCAAGGCCAACTCGTCCCGCAACGCGATGCGTCACGGGCTCACCAGCATGAAGCCGGTCGTCACCGAGGCCGACCGCCCCGAGTTCGAGGCCCTCGAGGCTCATCTCCGCTTCTCCCTCGCCCCCACGGGCTTCCTCCAGGAACTCACCTACAGCCGCATTCTCATCTCGGCCTGGAATATGCAGCGCGTCCTCAAACTCGAAAACGCCCTGCTCGACCAGTCCCTCGGCGAGGACCCCCTCAGCAATCCCGACACCGAAAAGCAGGCCGCGCTCTACCAGCGCTACTACGCCCGCTTCGAAGGCTCCTATCGCGCCAACTTGCGGGAACTGGAACGCCTCCAGCGTCTCCAATTGACCTCCGATATCCACTTCAACGAGGTATCCCCCCTCGGAGCGCTCCACGACATCCAGATAATTCAACGGGCTCAACGGGATGCGAAACGAAATGCCCAACAGCAGGCCAAAGACGAAGATTTCGACGCTTCCCTCATCGCCGAGGCCCTCCAGGACCCCGATTTTCTGAAACGGATCCGCGAACAGCACGACCAATTCACCAAACGGTAACGTCGAAAAGGCGAAAACAACCGCAAAAGGCAGGTCGACCCCGACCCCGCCACCACGTACCCTGCGACACCTCTGTCCCGCAATCTCCGCGAAACGTCACGCGGGAATCCATCACACAAACACGTGATAAACTCAAAGACGTGAACACGGGCCGGAATCTCACCATTCACCTTCCCGAACAACTGATCCGCCGGTTGCGGGTCTGTGCCGCCACAAGAAACCAATCAATGACCGCTGTGGTGAAAGACGCGATCGAACGGACACTCGTCGAGGATAGTGCGCGTGATGCGGCTGCCTCCCGTCTCATCCGGCGACTCCAGAATGCGCCGGACCGGGGGCTCGGCGGCAAAATTTCGTGGACCCGCGACGAACTCCATGAACGCTGAATTCATTGACACCAATATCCTGATCTATGCGGAAGACAGCGGCATGGGCGCGAAACACCAGATTGCCGTTGACTTGGTGGCAAGGCTCGCCAGACAGGATATTGGTGCGCTCAGTACACAGGTTCTTGCTGAGTACTACAACGCCGCTACGAAAAAGTTGCGGATGTCCAGCGAAGAAGCTGAAGAGACGATTCGCGACCTCTCTTGCTGGAAGATCCACCGGCCCTCACACGCGGACATAGTGAATGCGATTGCCTTGCAGCGCCGCTACAGGCTTTCCTGGTGGGATGCCATGATCCTGAATAGCGCTATCGAGTCCGGCGCTGGAATTCTCTGGTCTGAGGATCTCAGCAACGGGCAGGAGTTTGGCGCGTTGGTGATCCGCAACCCATTCGTCTGAGAAGGCGACGGTCCTCAGCGCCTCGGCTACTTCAACTCTTCGCTCGATGGCGTGGCCGGTTCCTGGCCCCAGTTCTGGCGAATGACACCGCTCTGGTCTGTGTAGAAGGTCCGGCGTCCCGTGCTCCCGAAGGCGACCGGGATCGCCTGGATAAAGAACCCCTGTGGCGAACCCTGCATGTTGAAGCGGTAGCCGTTCTTCACGCCCTTGGCCATGTCCCCGGTGATCAGGTCTGCGCCCGACGGGTTTGGCTGGCCTGAAGTGGGCGGTCCCAACTCCTGCATCGACGTGGCATACCGGCTGAACTGCGACATGTACTGCGTTTGCGCCGTGATCAGGTTGTGCAACTCACGCGTGGCCGCCATTTCTTTGGCGTTCATTAAGGCGATGTTGATGCGCGGAATGGCGATGGCGCCGATGATCATCAGGATGGCGACGACAATCAACAACTCCATGAGTGAGAAGCCGCGGCGGCGTTTTTGAATTCGGTTCATAGAAATCTCCACACGTGCTCCTCTTATCATGACGCGAAAAAGGGTGCCGCCGTTTACCCCGTCCAGGAATAGACCAAATCGTGGATCTGCCGCAAGCGCATCCACAACGGCGCCAGCTTCTCCAACGGCAACGCATTCGCGCCGTCCGACAACGCTCGCGCCGGCTCTTCGTGGACTTCCACAAACACTCCATCAACGCCCGCGGCCATGGCGGCGCGCGCCAGCGGCTCGATGAACTGCGGCTGCCCGCCGGAACTCGACCCCGCCGCGCCGGGCAGTTGCACGCTGTGCGTCGCGTCGAAAATCACCGGCCAGCCCAGCGACTTCATCATCACCAGGCCGCGCATATCCACCACAAGGTTGTGATAGCCGAACGTCGTCCCGCGTTCAGTGAGCCAGATGTGTGTGTTGCCCGTCGAGGCCACTTTTTCCGCGGCATGCGCCATGTCCTGTGGCGCGACAAACTGGCCCTTCTTGATGTTCACGATGCGGCCCGTGCGGCCTGCCGCGACCAGTAAATCGGTCTGACGGCAGAGAAACGCGGGAATCTGGAGTACGTCGCAGACCTCGGCGGCCGGTTCCGCCTGAGCCGGCTCATGGATATC